>NZ_JBFUHY010000040.1:0-40617 GCF_056402155.1 Pseudomonas sp. P4_C1 | reverse complement strand
CGGCAGCTCCTACCGGACATTCGTTGCAGCCACCTGGAGTATTGCCATGCACAAGCCTTGCGCGTTAGCTGCTGTCCTTTCCTTAAGCCTCTGCTCGCAATGGGCGCTGGCGACTCCTGAACTTCCCGAGCGATTAAGCAAGAGCGAGAAAATCGTCTATTGCTCCGGCATGGATTCGCCACCGCTGGTGTCGTTTGATCTGAAGCAAAAACCGGTCGGCCTTCAGGTGGATATGGGCGAGGCGATTGCCCAGCGCCTGGGTGACAAAAAAGTCGAATGGCGGATCTCTCCATTCGCCGGGCTGATCCCGGCGCTGTTGGCGCAACAGTGCGACATGATCGTCGATCAACTGTTCGACAAGCCCGAACGCCGTGAGGTGATCGACATCGTCAACTTCATGTATTCCAGCCAGTCCATCGTGGTGCCCAAAGGCAATCCGAAATCAGTGAACACGCTGGAAGATTTATCGGGGCTCAAGGTCGCGGTCAGTAATGGTTCAACCATCCGCGTGCTGCTGGGCAAAGAGAACGAAAAACTCGAAGCGGCCGGCAAGGCACCGATGAAGCTGGTGGTCTACAACGTCGACGCCGATGCATTCCAGGCCTTGCGCATCAACCAGGTGGACGCTTTCGGCACCACGGTCGAGTCTGCCGGTCATTACCAGCAACTGGCCCCTGACTTGTTTCAATCAGCGGTGCCTGCTTTCAACCGCATCCTGACCGGTTTCGGTGTGCGCAAAAGTGATCCGCAATTGACTGTCGCATTGACCGAAGTCTTGCAAGGCATGCGTGCCGACGGAAGTTACGAAGCGCTCCTCAGTAAATGGCATGTCAGCAGCGACAAACTGGACTGAGGACGAACCTGATGAACTTCAATTGGGATGTGTTCTGGCAATACCTGTTACAGCCCAGTGATGTCTACCTGACGGGGTTGTGGCTGACGTGCCTGATCAGTGTGTCGGCGATGTTGCTCGGCTGTGTGCTGGGGTTGATCGCGGCGTTGATGAAACTGTCGAGTAACCCGCTGTTGCAATACCCGGTGCGCTTTTATGTCTGGCTGATGCGCGGCACGCCGCTGCTGGTGCAGATCGTGTTTCTGTACACGGCATTGGCGGCCGGTGGCATTTTCCGCTTCGAAGACCTGGACCTCGGCTGGTTCATCGTGCCGGGCAACATTCAGGCCGCGATCATCGCCCTGGGCCTCAACGAAGGCGCGTATATGGCCGAGATCATTCGGGCCGGCATCGGTGCGGTGGACAAGGGGCAGTACGAAGCCGGACGGTCCCTGGGCATGACGTTCCCCAGGTTGATGCGCCGTATCGTGCTGCCCCAGGCCTTCCGGGTCATCGTTCCGCCGCTGGGCAACGAGTTCAACGTGATGTTGAAAAACACCACGCTGGTCAGCGTGATCGGCGTGCAGGAGTTGTTGCTCAGTACGCAAATGGTGACCTCGGCGACCTTCCGGGTGTTCGAGTTGTATCTGGTTGTTGCCATTTACTTCCTGGCATTGACCACGCTCTGGGGCTTTTTCCAGCGCTGGCTCGAGGCGCGTTTCGGCCAATCCGATCGTCCGGCTCCGGCCGCCAGCCGAATGTTCGGTCGCAACACCATGAAACTGTTGAGAGGGCGTTGAGATGGCACACATGAGTGAAGAGCTGGTCATCGAAGCGCTGGATATTCACAAGTCGTTTGGTGACCTGGAAATTCTCAAGGGCATTTCGCTGCAAGTGAAGCGGGGTGAAGTGGTGGTGCTGATCGGCGCCTCCGGTTCGGGCAAAACCACCTTTATTCGCTGCATCAATCTGCTGGAGGACATTCAGTCCGGGCAAATCCGTGTCAGCGGCCAGCCCATGGGTTACCGCACCCGTGCCGATGGCAGCCTGGTCCGGGACTCGGAGCGCAACATTGCGCGTCAGCGCCGGGACATCGGCATGGTGTTTCAGCGCTTCAATCTGTTCCCGCACATGACGGCCCTGGAAAACATCATCGAGGCGCCCATCCATGTGCTCGGCGTGCCTCGCGCGGCAGCGGTGGAGCAGGCGCGGGCGTTGCTCAAGCGGGTCGGGCTGGCCGAGAAGGCGGATCACTACCCTTCGATGCTGTCCGGTGGGCAGCAGCAGCGGGTGGCCATCGCCCGGGCGCTGGCCATGAAACCCCTGGCGATGTTGTTCGACGAGCCCACCAGCGCCCTTGACCCGGAGACGGTGGGTGAAGTGCTGCAAGTCATGAAGGAACTGGCCGAGGAGGGCATGACCATGGTCGTGGTCACCCACGAAATGGGTTTTGCTCGCGAAGTGGCCGATCGGGTGGTGGTCCTCGATCAAGGCGAACTGATCGAGCAGGGTCCACCCGAACAGATCTTCAGCCAACCCCGCCATGCCCGTACCCGGGCGTTCCTCAGCCGCGTGCTGTAGGAGCGAGCAGGCTCGCTCCTACAGATTTTTATGAACATTACTTTTGTGTGAGTCCTGCCATGTTCAAGTTTTCTGCCCATGAGTATCCCTATACCTCACAACGTCAAAGCGTTTTCGCCAAGCGCGGCATGGTCGCCGCCTCTCAGCCACTGGCCRCCGAAGCCGGGATTGAAATGATGCGTCGCGGCGGCAATGCCATCGATGCGGCCATCGCCACGGCAGCAGCATTGACGGTGGTCGAGCCCACCGGTTGTGGTATTGGTGGTGACGCTTTTGCCTTGGTCTGGACCCAAGACAAACTGCATGGCTTGGCTGCCAACGGCGCCGCTCCGCAAGCCCTGAGCATTGAGGCAGTGAAAGCGGCCGGCCATGAAAAAATGCCGCTGCATGGCTGGACGCCTGTCACTGTTCCTGGCTGCCCGTCGGCCTGGGCGCAATTGTCCCGGCGTTTCGGTCGTCTGCCCTTTGCGGACTTGCTGCAGCCGGCGATCAGTCTGGCGCGGGACGGATTTCCCGTTTCGCCAGTGGTCGCCTTGCAGTGGCAAACCGCGCTGGAGGATTTCACTTCCGACCGTAGCGACGTGCTCGAGAGCTGGTTCGAGACCTTCCTGATCGAAGGCCGTGCCCCCCGCGCCGGCGAACTGTTCCGTAACCCGGCCCAGGCACGGACCTTGAGCGAATTGGCCGCCACCGAGTGCGAAAGTATTTACCGTGGCGCGCTGGCGCAGAGGCTGGATGAGCATTCGCGGGCCACGGGCGGCTATCTGCGCGCCAGTGATTTGCAGGACTACCGCGCTCAGTGGGTTGAGCCGATCAAGGTTAACTATCGTGGTGTCGACGTCTGGGAGATTCCACCGAGCGGTCAGGGACTCGTGGCGTTGATGGCGTTGAAGATTCTCGAGGGCTTTGACTTCGATCATCGCGACAGCCAGCAGACCTGGCATCGTCAACTTGAGGCCATGAAACTTGCCTACAGCGATGGTTTGCACTACATCACCGATCCGGAGCACATGCGGGTGGCGGCGGACGATTTGCTTAGCGACCACTATTGCGCTCATCGCCGGGCGCGGATTGGTGAGCAGGCCGTGGCGCCCCTGCCGGGTGATCCCCACGCCAGTGGTACGGTCTATCTGGCCACCGCCGATGCGGAGGGCAACATGGTTTCGTTCATCCAGAGCAACTATCACGGCTTTGGCTCCGGCGTGGTATTGCCCGACAGCGGTATCGCCCTGCAAAACCGCGGTGAAGAGTTCAGTCTTGATCCCGGGCATTCCAATTGCCTGGCGCCTGGCAAAAAGACCTTCCACACCATCATTCCAGGGTTCCTTACAAAAGACGGTGAAGCGATGGGCCCCTTTGGTGTCATGGGCGGCTACATGCAACCGCAAGGACATGTGCAGATGGTCATGAATCTGGTGGATTTCGGACTCAACCCTCAAGCCGCGCTGGACGCACCGCGTTGGCAATGGTTGGGGGGCATGAAGGTGGGCATTGAGCAGGACGCTTCGCGGGATATGGTTGCGGCACTGGCGCGTCGCGGGCACGAGGTTCAGGTGGCGAGCGATCTCACCAGTTACGGGCGTGGCCAAATTATCTTGCGCGACCCTGAAACCGGCGTGTTATGCGGCGGGACAGAGCCACGAACGGACTCACATATAGCGGTGTATTGAAGAACACGAGAGAGGGCGAGGAGTTGGGGGGCGTCCTCCTTGACGCCGCCGCAGCTTAGAGACTGTGTGACTGACTCTCAAGTGCTGCCTGTCGCTGGTTTGAACCCATGGTGCCGGGCTTCTCTTGCCAACTGGTATTCTTTTGATATCATCCGCGCCATCGAATTTGCGACACATGAAGACTTCATTAGCCTGAAGCCAAAGCCAGAAAAACTGGCAAAAAAAGACCCGGCAAAAAGCCGGGTCAAAAACCGTGATTAGCCTGATGAGGAGATAGTCCAGGAGACCGACCTAAGGTCACCTGGTCCATCGACTGATCTCGCGACCAGTTGATGCAATAATAATCATTCTCGTTTGCAAGTCAAACGAATTTGCCTGCTCGATAGGAAAATTCTTTCCTGTCCTCCTTGTTTGCGATTCCACCTCAGCCGTTTGCATACCCCTCCAGTGATCGATCGACCATTGCCTTGGCCATGTCGATCATGTGCACCGTCGAAAATGCCAGGTCACGGTTCGCGCCTTGCAGGTGATTGGCTGACTCGTACGCGGTGGCGGCAGCACAGCGCAACAGGTCCAAAGCATGGACCAGCGCCTCTTCGCCGCTGATATTGCGGTTCACATCAAAAAAACGCGGCTCGGCCACTTCCTCCGAAATAGCTGGTTTCAAGTAATAGTCCAGCGCGCGTTGTGCCGCCGCTGAGCCCTGGGGCGAGGTGAGGGTGGTGTCGATTTGCATGTCTGGCAGGTCATTGGCGGGTGGGTTCATGGCGATGGCAAGCTCCGTGTTAGATTCAGATCCGTGAATTGATCCTAATACGAACTGTATTTGTGACGATAATTTAAATACTACAATTTGTGTTTTGATGGCCGGAGTCACCCACGTATCGTGCCGCACATGGATAAATGGATTGAATTGGTCAAGGCCAAGATGAGTGAACTCAAAATCACTCAAGAGATACTCGCCGAGCGCCTCGGGATGTCCCAGGGCGGCATTGGCCACTGGCTCAACAAACGTCGTGAACCCGGCATCGAAGACATGAACCGTGTCCTGCGGGCGCTGGGCCTTGAGTTTCTCGAAGTGGCGCTGGTAATCCGGGAGCCGCAGGCGTCAACGGACGACGAAATCCCTCTGACACATAAGTACAATCCGTACTTCCGCTACCCGGTCAGTGACTGGCGCGAACCTGCCGAAGTGCGCGATGGCGAGGTCGCGGTGTATGGGAAAGGGCACTTTGAGTTGTCCGATTATCACGCGCAGGGACCGGCATTCTGGTTGAGAGTGTCAGGTGATGCGATGACCGCGCCCACTGGTATCAGTATTGCGCAAGGCATGCTGATCCTGGTGGACCCGGCGGTGGAAGCGGTGCCCGGCAAACTGGTCATTGCCCAGTGGCCGGACAGCACCGAAGCCACGTTCCGCAAGCTCATCGAAGAGGGCGGGCAGCGTTATCTGGTCCCGCTCAATCCGACGTATCCGAAAGCCTTGTACACCGACGAATGTCGAATCATCGGTGTAGTGGTTCAGGCAACAGCCAGGTTCTGATCGGATCGGTCCTCGTGATGCGTAGGACCGATCTTCATTTCACGCGTCTTCCAGTTCGACCAGTGCACTGCCTTCGCTGACCATCTCGCCTTCCTGGCAATACAGCGCCTTGATCACCCCGGCGTGGGGCGCGCGGATGCTGTGCTCCATTTTCATCGCTTCCAGTACCACCAATTGCGCCCCGGCTTCGACCGATTGCCCGGCCTCCACCAACACACGGACGATGCTGCCGTTCATCGGTGCGGTCAGCCCGCCGTGATGGCTGTGGCTGGCCTCGACGGCGCTGATCGGGTCGTAAGCCTCGATGCGGCGCAACTCGCCATCCCATTGCAAATACACCTGTTCGCCACGGCGTATTGCGCGGTGTTGACGGCGCACACCAGCCTGCTCGGTCAGCAGCTGCTCACCCTTGAGCCGAGCGCTGTGGGCATTGATGTCGCCCAGCGTCAGCGCCCGGTCCTGGCCTTCACAACTCAGGTGCAGGGTGATTGCTCTCGGCAAACCGGCACGCAGGCCATTACGCGCCGCCCATGGCGAACTCGGATCATCGGCGCGGGTTGCAGGCGGTTGGCTCTGGGCAAACGCCTGGGCGGCGGCCTGCCAGAAATCATCGCTGAGTTGCGCAGGCGTCGGCAGCAACTGCTCCTGATAGCGCGGAATGAAGCCGGTATCCAGTTCGGCAGCGGCAAATGCCGGGTGACCGATGATGCGCCGCAGGAAATTGATGTTGGTCTTCAGCCCGCCGATGGCGAATTCGTCGAGCATGCTCAGCAGGCGTAAACGCGCCTGTTCACGGTCCTCGCCCCAGGCAATCAGCTTGCCGAGCATCGGGTCGTAGAAAGGCGAAACTTCATCGCCTTCTTCAACACCGCTGTCCACTCGACGCCCCGGTCCCTGGGCGGATTCGCGATACAGCTCCAGGCGACCGGTTGCCGGCAGGAAATCATTGCCCGGGTCTTCGGCATATAGCCGCACCTCGATCGCGTGCCCCATCAGCGGCACCTGGTCTTGCGTCATCGGCAACGCTTCGCCACGAGCCACGCGAATCTGCCAGGCCACCAGGTCGAGGCCGGTGATGGCTTCGGTGACAGGGTGTTCCACTTGCAGGCGGGTGTTCATCTCCATGAAGAAGAACTCGCCCCGCGCATCCAGCAAAAACTCAACGGTGCCGGCACCGACATAACCGATGGCCTGCGCTGAACGCACAGCGGCTTCGCCCATGGCGCGTCGCAGCTCCGGGCTCAGGCCAGGTGCTGGCGCTTCTTCGACGACTTTCTGGTGACGGCGCTGAATCGAGCAGTCGCGTTCGTTGAGGTACAGGCAGTTGCCGTGCTGGTCGGCGAACACCTGGATTTCCACGTGACGTGGCTTGAGCAGGTACTTCTCCACCAGCATCCGCGAGTCGCCGAACGACGATTGCGCTTCGCGCTGGGCCGAGGCCAGGGCTTCGGCCAGTTGGCTGACGTCCTCGACCACTTTCATGCCTTTGCCGCCGCCACCCGCGGTGGCCTTGAGCAGCACCGGGTAGCCGATGCGTTCGCAGGCGGTGCGGAAGGTTTCCAGGTCCTGGGCTTCGCCGTGATAACCGGGCACCAGCGGCACGCCAGCGGTTTCCATCAAGGCTTTGGCCGCGGACTTGCTGCCCATGGCGTCGATGGCCGAGGCGGGCGGGCCGAGGAAAATCAGACCGGCGTTTTCGATGGCGCGGGCGAACCCGGCGTTCTCCGACAAGAAGCCGTAGCCGGGGTGAATCGCCTGGGCGCCGCTGGCCTTGGCGGCGGCGATCAGTTTGTCGATCTGCAGATAGCTGTCGGCGGCTTTGCTGCCACCCAGGTCGACGCGAATGTCGGCTTCGCGGCTGTGTCGGGCGTCACGGTCGGTGGCGCTGTGCACGGCCACGGTGGTCAGGCCCAGCGCCTTGGCGGTGCGCATCACCCGGCAAGCAATTTCGCCACGGTTGGCCACCAGCAGGGTGGTGAGGACAGGTGCGCTCATCAGCGGGGCTCCTTGGTGGATTCGGCCTGCCAGCTCGGCGGACGCTTTTGCAGGAAGGCACGCAAGCCTTCCTGGCCTTCGGGGCTGACACGAATGCGGGCGATGGCGTTTTCGGTGTAGCGGCGCAATGCCGGGTTCAATGAGCCGTCGCCGACTTCGCGCAACAGATCCTTGCTGGCGCGCATCGCGGCCGGACTGTTGAGCAGCAGATTGTCGATCCATTGCTCGATTTTTTGCTCCAGCTCAACGAGTGGATAGCTTTCCGACAACAAACCGATTTCCCGAGCCCGTTGCCCACCGAAGCGCTCGGCGGTCAAGGCATAGCGACGGGTAGCGCGCTCGCCAATGGCTTGCACCACGAACGGGCTGATCACTGCCGGCGCCAGGCCGATGCGCACTTCCGAGAGGCAGAACTGCGCGTCATCAGCACCGATGGCCATGTCGCAGCAACTGATCAGGCCCAGCGCGCCACCGAAGGCCGCGCCCTGTACCACTGCCAGGGTCGGGACTTTCAGTTTGGCCAGGTTGTACATCAACTCCGCCAGTTCCCGGGCGTCATCGAGGTTGGTGGCGTAATCGAGCTCGGCCGATTGCTGCATCCAGGCCAGGTCGGCGCCGGCGCTGAAATGCTTGCCGCGACCGCGCACGATCAGAAATCGCAGGCTGGCATCGCTCGCGACTTTGTCGAGGGCGAGGATCAGTTCGCGGATCATTTCAGCGTTGAAGGCGTTGTTCTTTTCTTCACGGCTGAGCCACAGCGTGGCAAAACCACGGGGGTCGGTCAGCAGTTCGAGGGTGTTGAAGTCGCTCATATTCGTCCGTCTCCACGGCACTTGTAGGAGCGAGCTTGCTCGCGATGGACTAAAGGGCGGCGCGTTAAATCAGAAAGCGCGCGTTATCGTTAACGTCCATCGCGAGCAAGCTCGCTCCTACAAAAAAATCACATCCGGAACACGCCGAAGCGGCTCGGTTCGATTGGCGCGTTCAACGACGCGGACAAGGCCAGGGCCAGTACGTCGCGGGTCTGGGCCGGGTCGATGACACCGTCGTCCCACAGGCGCGCGCTGGAATAGTAGGGGTGACCCTGCTCTTCGTACTGGTCGAGGATCGGTTGCTTGATCTCGGCTTCCTGCTCGGCGCTGAAACCCTGGCCGCTGCGTTCGGCCTGCTCACGCTTGACCTGCACCAGTACGCCGGCCGCCTGTTCGGCACCCATCACGCCAATACGCGCATTCGGCCACATCCACAAAAAGCGCGGGTCGTAGGCGCGACCGCACATGCCGTAGTTACCGGCACCGAAACTGCCGCCGATGATCACGGTGAACTTCGGCACCTTGGCGCAGGCCACGGCGGTCACCAGTTTCGCGCCGTGCTTGGCGATGCCGCCAGCTTCGTATTTCTGGCCGACCATGAAGCCGGTGATGTTCTGCAGGAACAGCAGCGGGATGCCGCGCTGGCACGCCAGTTCGATGAAGTGCGCGCCTTTCTGCGCCGCTTCAGCGAACAGGATGCCGTTGTTGGCGAGGATCGCGATCGGGTAACCGTGCAGGTAAGCAAAACCGCAGACCAGCGTTGTCCCGAACAGCGCCTTGAATTCGTCGAATACCGATCCGTCCACCAACCGCGCAATCACTTCGCGCACGTCGAACGGTTGCTTGGCGTCGGCCGGGACCACGCCGTACAGCTCGTCGCTGCTGTAGAGCGGGGCGATCGGAGTGCGTTGCTGAACCTCACCTTGCTTGCGCCAGTTGAGGTTGGCGACGCTGCGGCGGGCGAGTGCGAGTGCGTGCTCATCGCTCTCGGCGTAATGGTCGGCCACTCCGGAAATCTTGCAGTGCACATCGGCCCCGCCGAGATCTTCGGCGCTGACCACTTCACCGGTCGCGGCTTTCACCAGCGGCGGGCCGGCGAGAAAGATCGTTGCCTGTTCGCGGACCATGATTGCTTCGTCGGCCATCGCCGGTACATAGGCGCCGCCAGCGGTGCAGGAACCCATGACCACGGCAATCTGCGGAATGCCCATGGCGCTCATGTTGGCCTGGTTGAAGAAAATTCGCCCGAAGTGCTCGCGGTCCGGGAACACTTCATCCTGGCGCGGCAGGTTGGCGCCGCCCGAGTCCACCAGGTAGATGCACGGCAGACGGTTCTGTTGGGCGATGGTCTGGGCACGCAGGTGTTTTTTCACCGTCAGTGGGTAATACGAGCCACCTTTTACCGTGGCGTCGTTGGCGACGATCATGCATTCGACGCCCTCCACTCGGCCGATCCCGGCAATCACGCCAGCGGCAGGGACGTCTTCGCCRTACACCTCGTACGCCGCCAGTTGGCTGATCTCCAAAAATGGCGAACCCGGATCGAGCAAGCGGTTAATGCGCTCGCGAGGCAGCAGTTTGCCCCGCGAGGTGTGGCGTTCCTGAGCCTTCGGGCCACCACCTTGCGCCACTTGGGCGAGCAGGGTGTGCAGGGCGTCGACTTGTTTGAGCATCGCCGCGCTGTTGGTGGCGAACTCCGCTGAACGGGGGTTGAGCTGGGTATGCAGGGTAGCCATGGGCAGCTCCGTTTAGCGGGTTTCGTTGAACAGTTCGCGACCGATCAGCATGCGACGGATCTCACTGGTGCCCGCGCCGATTTCGTACAGCTTGGCGTCACGCAACAGACGGCCGGCCGGGAATTCATTGATGTAGCCGTTGCCACCGAGAATCTGGATCGCGTCGAGGGCCATTTGCGTGGCGCGTTCGGCGCTGTAGAGGATCACGCCGGCGGCGTCCTTGCGCGTGGTTTCGCCGCGCTCGCAAGCCTGGGCCACGGCGTACAGGTAGGCGCGGCTGGCGTTGAGTTGGGTGTACATGTCAGCGACCTTGCCCTGGATCAGCTGGAATTCGCCGATGCTTTGGCCGAACTGCTTGCGGTCGTGGATGTACGGCACGATCAGGTCCATGCACGCCTGCATGATCCCGGTCGGGCCACCGGAGAGCACGACGCGCTCATAGTCGAGGCCGCTCATCAGCACTTTCACGCCGCCGTTGAGCACGCCGAGGATGTTTTCTTCCGGCACTTCGACGTCATCGAAAAACAGTTCGCAGGTGTTCGAACCGCGCATGCCCAGCTTGTCGAACTTGTTGCTGCGGCTGAAGCCTTTCCAGTCGCGTTCGACGATGAAGGCGGTGATGCCGTGGGGGCCCTTTTCCAGATCGGTCTTGGCGTAGATCACGTAGGTGTTGGCGTCCGGACCATTGGTGATCCAGGTCTTGCTGCCGTTGAGCACGTAATGATCGCCGCGCTTGTCGGCGCGCAGCTTCATCGAGACCACGTCGGAGCCGGCGTTCGGTTCGCTCATGGCCAATGCGCCGATGTGCTCGCCGCTGATCAGCTTGGGCAGGTATTTGGTTTTCTGTTCGTGGTTGCCATTGCGATTGATCTGGTTGACGCACAGGTTGGAGTGGGCGCCGTAGGACAACGCCACCGAGGCCGAGCCACGGCTGATTTCTTCCATGGCCACCACGTGGGCCAGGTAACCCAGGCCGGCACCGCCGTACTCTTCCGGCACGGTAATGCCCAGCAGGCCCATGTCGCCGAATTTGCGCCACAGGTCGGCGGGGAACAGGTTGTCGATGTCGATCTGAGCGGCGCGCGGGGCGATCTCCTTGGCGACGAAGGACTGAACCTGATCGCGCAGCATGTCGATGGTTTCACCGAGGGCAAAGTTCAGGGATGGATAGCTCATGGGTCACCTTTTGGCTTTTTTATCGGTTGGTGAGACTGTCAATGGGTTCTCACCTTTACGTTAACGTAAGCCTGTGATGAATGGCTGTCAATCACCCTTTACGTTAACGTCAACTTGAGCGAGAGTAGAGCCAGTTCAAGATAGAACGCGGACCACGCCTGTGGCACCGCCGGTAGCCCATAAATAAAGACAATAGGGGTCGTCATGGATCAAACCAGTGCAAGCCCGCAACGCAGTTATACCCGCGGTTCCCAGGACAAAGCCTTACTGGCGATGACCATCGGCCAGGCTTTCGACAACACGGTCGCGCAATACCCGGACGGGGAGGCGCTGGTGGTGCGTCATCAACAGCTGCGTTACACCTGGCGGCAATTGGCAGAGGTCGCGGACCTGCACGCCAGAGCACTGCTGGCGCTGGGGCTGCAAGCCGGGGACCGCCTTGGCATCTGGGCACCGAACTGTGCGCAGTGGTGCATCAGTCAGATTGCCACCGCGAAAATCGGCGTGATCCTGGTCAACATCAACCCCGCCTATCGCAGTTCCGAACTGGAATACGTGTTGAAGCAATCCGGCTGCCAATGGCTTGTGTGTGCCGGGGCCTTCAAGTCCTCGGACTATCACGCGATGCTGCAAGGCCTGGTGCCGGAACTGGCCGGGCAATCCATCGGCAAACTGCACAGCGAGCGGCTGCCGGAGTTGCGTGGTGTCATCAGCCTGGATGCACAACCACCGTCAGGGTTCCTGCCATGGTCGCAACTGGCCGATCTGGCGGGCAGCGTCACGGTCGAGCAACTGCATGAGCGTCAGGACAGCCTGCACTTCGATCAGCCGGTGAATATCCAGTACACCTCCGGCACCACCGGTTTCCCCAAGGGCGCGACCCTCAGTCACTACAACATTCTCAACAACGGTTACATGGTCGGCGAAAGCCTGGGCCTGACGGCGGCCGATCGGCTGGTGATCCCGGTGCCGCTGTATCACTGCTTCGGCATGGTCATGGGCAACCTCGGCTGCATCACCCATGGCAGCACGATGATTTATCCAAACGATGCATTCGATCCGTTACTGACCCTAGGCACCGTCGCGGAAGAAAAAGCCACGGCGCTATACGGCGTGCCGACCATGTTCATCGCCGTGCTCGATCAGCCTCAGCGTGCCGGGTTCGACCTGTCGAGCCTGCGCACCGGGATCATGGCGGGCGCGACCTGTCCTATCGAGGTGATGCGCCGGGTCATCAGCGAAATGCACATGAGCGAAGTGCAGATTGCCTACGGCATGACGGAAACCAGTCCGGTGTCATTGCAGACCGGTCCTTCAGATGACCTGGAGCTGCGCGTGACCACCGTCGGTCGTACCCAGCCGCAGCTGGAAAGCAAGATCATTGACGAGGCGGGCAACCTGGTACCGCGCGGCACCATCGGTGAGCTGTGCACCCGCGGTTACAGCGTGATGCTGGGTTACTGGAACAACCCTGAAGGCACGGCGCAAGCCATCGATCAGGCCGGCTGGATGCACACCGGTGACCTGGCGAGCATGAACGATGAGGGCTACGTGTGCATTGCCGGGCGCAACAAGGACATGATCATCCGCGGCGGTGAGAACATTTACCCGCGGGAGCTGGAGGAATTTTTCTTCACTCATCCGGCCGTTGCGGATGTTCAGGTGATCGGTATTCCTTGCTCGCGTTACGGCGAAGAGATCGTCGCCTGGATCAAGTTCCACCCCGGCCACAGCGCCACCGAGCAAGAGCTGCAAGCCTGGTGCAAGGAGCGCATCGCGCACTTCAAGACGCCGCGTTACTTCAAGTTCGTCGAGGAGTTTCCGATGACCGTGACCGGCAAGATCCAGAAATTCCGGATGCGCGAGATCAGTATTGAGGAATTGCGCAACAAGCAGGGTTGATGCGTAACCCTGAGGGAGCGGGCTTGCCCGCGATGACGGCAGCACATTCAACATGGATGTTGGCTGACCCACCGCTATCGCGAGCAAGCTCGCTCCCACAGGGGGCGGTGGTGGAAACACAAATGCCAGACAGCACAAAGGGGAGCCGAAGCTCCCCTTTAATTTTGTTGCGCGTGCTCTTTTTTTATTATTGAGGGTCGGTCTGTTGTTGTTTTTGGCAACCGTTGCCCTTTACCGCTGTTTTTGGCGATCCCCATCCGGGATCAAGAGCAAACGTATTTTTTTGAGCGCTGATCTACTTTCTCGCTGAGCGATCCAACCGAATCGGGAGCTACCTGAAGGTAGTTTTATTATTCTCTGCCCGGTTGCGGGTAACTCCGAAAAGCACCCTGAAAAGCACATCTTCTCCAAAAAAATCTGTTAGCTGCGTCTCTGCCGTGTTGTTTTTGTTATGTCAGAGTCGTTACGTCTTGTTTTTATTAGGTTTGCCGCAATTTTTTTATTCTTGTTGTGCGATAGATATAGCAGGAGCCATGCCAACTTTTTAAAAGCCTTTAAAATCAACGGTTTGGAGATTTTCAGAGTTTTACGCTTCAGGCAAAACCCTACATTTTGTTTCCGTGTTACTCGCTTGCGCCCACGTTTGAGTCCGTGCGGTAACACCCGGACACACTCAGCGCACTCACTGTGCGCTGCGGGCCTTGGCCACGCGGGAACCGGTAGGGCGACCCAGTACGGTACAAATCTGTTGACCGGCAACCATCAAGGCGTCGAGGTCGATTCCGGTGTCGATGCCCAGGCCGTTGAGCAGGTAAACCACGTCCTCGGTCGCGACGTTACCGCTGGCGCCCTTGGCATAGGGGCAGCCGCCGAGACCTGCGATGGAGCTGTCGAACACCGAGATGCCTTCCAGCAGGCTGGCGTAGATGTTGGCCACAGCCTGACCATAGGTGTCGTGGAAGTGTCCGGCGAGTTTTTCCCGGGGCACATCCTTTGCTACCGTTTCAAACATCTTGCGGGTTGCGCCGGCGGTGCCGGTGCCGATGGTGTCCCCCAGCGAGACCTCATAGCAGCCCATGGCATAGAGCTCGCGAGCGACTACGGCGACTTGTTCCGGGGCGACGTTACCTTCATAGGGGCAGCCCAGCACACAGGAAACATAACCGCGCACGGTCACCCCGTGTTGTCTGGCAGCGTCCATGATCGGTGCGAAACGCTCCAGGCTTTCGCTGATCGAGCAATTGATGTTGCGTTGGGAAAACGCCTCTGAAGCCGCGGCGAACACGGCCACTTCCTTGACCCCGGCGGCGAGGGCGTCTTCGAAACCGCGCAGGTTGGGAGCGAGCGCGCCGTAGACCACGCCCGGCTTGCGCTGGATCTGCGCGAAGACCTCGGCGGAGCCGGCCATCTGCGGCACCCACTTGGGCGACACGAAACTGCCGACTTCTATATAGCCGAGCCCGGCTGCGGTCAGTGCATCGACCAGTTGTACCTTGTCGGTAACACTGATGGGCCGGGCTTCGTTTTGCAGGCCGTCGCGTGGGCCGACTTCGACAATGCGTACGTGGGTGGGGAGGGACATGGGCTTCGACCTGTTGTAATTGTCTGAATGCGCTGAGAACCCTGTGGGAGCGAGCTTGCTCGCGATGAGGGCATCACATTCAACATTTTTGGTGACTGACACTCCGCTATCGCGAGCAAGCTCGCTCCCACAGTGGATAGTGTGGATTTATTGAACCGATTCCTGGCTTTTGAGCGTCTGCTCCAGCGCCTGCACACAGCGCTCTTCAGCGGTATCCAGCTCAAGCTTCATCTGTTCGATGTCCAGCAACTGCTGTTCAAGCTGCTCACGGCGTTCGCTGATTTTCGCCAGCATGCTGTGCAACTGCTTGGTGTTACCGCTGGAGGGGTCGTAGAGCTCGATCAGTTCGCGGCATTCAGCCAGCGAAAAGCCGATGCGCTTGCCCCGCAGGATCAGCTTCAGGCTGACCTTGTCGCGGGGTGAGTAAATGCGTTCCTGGCCACGACGCTCGGGGCTGAGCAGGCCTTGCTCTTCATAAAAGCGAATGGCCCGGGTGGTGATGTCGAGCTCGCGGGCGAGATCGGAAATGCTGTAGGTCTGGCTGCTCATGGAAGCGCTCGCAAAAGGTCATGGCGCTAAGCTAATGGCAGGTTGACGTTTACGTCAAGGGGCAGAGATTTTCGGTTTCCTCGCGGGCCTCATCGCGAGCAAGCTCGCTCCCACATTGGATCTGCAGTGAACACAATATCTGCGTAAGACAGAGAACCCTGTGGGAGCGAGCTTGCTCGCGATAGGGGCACCCCGGTATCAATCCCTACACCTTCTCGAGCTTCTTCTCCTGCGCCGTCACCTGCTGGCACAGCTCGATCATCTGCTCGCGCATCCAGCGATTCGCCGGGTCCTGGTCAGTGCTTTCGTGCCAGTAAAGATGGGTTTCCACCGGCGGCACATCGTTGACTGGCAGATAAAAGGCGTGCAGGTCGTTACGCCGGGCGAAGCGTTCCGGCACGGTCATGACCATGTCCGTCTGTTGTAGCACTTGCGAGGCCATCAGGTAATGCTGGGAGCGCAGGGCGATCTTGCGCTGGATGCCCATCTTGCCCAGCGCCAGGTCGACATAGCCGAGGCCGCTGCGGCGGCTGGAAATATGGATGTGGGTCAGGCCCAGGTAATCATCCAGGGTGAGTTTCTCTTTGCCCGCCAGCGGGTGCCCCTTGCGCATGGCGCACACGTAGCGGTCTTCCATCAACTTGACATGACGTACCTGCGGGTCGGTGTTGAGCGGCGCATCGACCGCGAAGTCGAGGCGACCGGCCGCCAGTTCCTTGGTGGTTTCGCGGCGTTTGGACAGGAAGCTTTCGATGATCACCGTCGGCGCCAGGCGGCGCAGGCGCTGGAACAGCGGCGGCAGGATCACCGCTTCGGTGAGGTCGGTCATGCTGATGCGGTAGGTCTTGACCGCTTGCTGCGGGTTGAAAATGCGGCTTTCCTGCACCGATACGCGCAGCAGCGAGAGGGCGTTGCGCACCGGGCCGATGATGTTCTGCGCCATCGGCGTGGGCACCATGCCCTGGGCAGTGCGCACGAACAACGGGTCGTTGAAGGTCTCGCGCAGACGCGCCAGCGCGTTCGACACCGCCGGCTGGGTG
The DNA here is from genome assembly GCF_056402155.1 of Pseudomonas sp. P4_C1. Lineage (NCBI taxonomy): Bacteria > Pseudomonadati > Pseudomonadota > Gammaproteobacteria > Pseudomonadales > Pseudomonadaceae > Pseudomonas > Pseudomonas sp. P4_C1. The sequence goes on along the minus strand of NZ_JBFUHY010000040.1, from coordinate 24,199 downwards.
ATGCCGACGATTTGCCCGGCGCGGGTCAGGTTGGCTTCGGTGTAGATCGCGTCGAAGACGATGAAAAGGTTGAGATCGACCTTGCTCAGATTCATTACGCGGCTCTCTTATTGTGTGTGCGGGCTGACCTTGACGATCAGCCGATCATATATCGGTGATGAATGTTTATACACGCCGAGAATAGGCTAGGTAAATGTTCATGGCTGTTCTAGCATCGATTGCATGATCTAAACAACCTCCCCCAAGAAGGTATCTCGCTCATGGATTTCGCTTATTCGCCCAAGGTTCAGGAACTGCGCGAGCGCGTGACTGCGTTCATGGACACCTACGTTTATCCCGCCGAAGCCGTGTTCGAACGCCAGGTCGCCGAAGGCGATCGCTGGCAGCCGACCGCGATCATGGAAGAACTCAAACTCAAGGCCAAGGCCGAAGGCCTGTGGAATTTGTTTCTGCCTGAGTCCGAGCTCGGTGCCGGCCTGACCAACCTCGAATACGCGCCGCTGGCGGAAATCATGGGGCGCTCGCTGCTGGGGCCAGAGCCGTTCAACTGCTCGGCACCGGACACCGGCAACATGGAAGTGCTGGTGCGTTACGCCAACGAAGAGCAGAAACAACGCTGGCTCGAACCCTTGTTGCGCGGCGAGATCCGCTCGGCCTTCGCCATGACCGAACCGGACGTTGCGTCCTCCGACGCCACCAACATGGCTGCCCGTGCGGTGCGCGATGGCGACGAGTGGGTGATCAACGGCAAGAAATGGTGGACCTCGGGTGCTTGCGACCCGCGCTGCAAAATCCTGATTTTCATGGGGCTGAGCAATCCTGACGGGCCACGCCACGCGCAGCACTCGATGATTCTGGTACCGGTGGACACCCCCGGGGTAAAAATCCTGCGTCCACTGCCGGTGTTCGGCTACGACGATGCGCCTCACGGTCACGCCGAAGTGCTGTTCGAAAACGTCCGGGTGCCGTACGAAAACGTCCTGCTGGGGGAAGGTCGCGGCTTCGAAATCGCTCAAGGTCGCCTTGGTCCGGGCCGGATTCACCACTGCATGCGTTCGATCGGCATGGCCGAGCGTGCACTGGAACTGATGTGCAAGCGCTCGGTGAGCCGCACCGCATTCGGCAAACCCCTGGCGCGGCTGGGCGGTAACGTCGACAAGATCGCCGACTCGCGGATGGAAATCGACATGGCTCGCCTGCTGACGTTGAAAGCGGCGTACATGATGGACACAGTCGGCAACAAAGTGGCGAAAAGCGAGATCGCGCAGATCAAGGTCGTCGCTCCAAACGTTGCGTTGCGAGTGATCGACCGGGCGATCCAGATTCATGGTGGAGCAGGGGTTTCCAACGATTTCCCGCTGGCCTACATGTACGCCATGCAGCGCACCCTGCGCCTGGCCGACGGCCCGGACGAAGTGCACCGAGCGGCGATCGGTAAATTCGAGATTGGCAAATATGTGCCGAAGGAGATGATGCGTAGCGGGCAGTAAGACCGCGTTATCGTTCATCGCGAGCAGGCTCACTCCCACAGGTTCACTGCGATCCCTGTAGGAGTGAGCCTGCTCGCGATGGCGTCAGTAAATTCACCCTCTCAACCTCAACCTCAACCTCAACCTCAACCTCAAGCTCAATATACCCAAACCTCAACCCGCCGATTCTTGATCCTTCCCTCATCAGCGCTATTGGCCGCCACCGGCATTTCGGCACCGAATCCGCGAATCTCGCGAAACACCACGCCGCTCTTCACCAACTCCCGCCGTACCGCCATGGCCCGCAGTTTCGACAACAGGTCGGCACGCGCCGGGTCGCTTTTGGCGTCACCAAATCCCACCAGCGTGACCTGTCCATCGGTCTTGTCGTGCTGCTTTATATAGTCGAGCACCCGCCACAGGTCTTGCCGCGCCTTGTTGTCCAGGCTGGCACTGCCTTCCTCGAAACGGAAATTCACCGACAGCCGTTGAGCATGTCGACTCAGTGCCTGATAACCCTCGGGCATCAATGCATTGGGGGTAACGGCCATGGCCTGGACGGTTTGGGCAATAAAACCGTTGGCGGCCACAATGGCCTGGCCGTCAGTACTTTGGGCAAAGGTCACCAGTGCTTTAGCCCAGGGATTTTTGCCATTGGGTGGCAGGTAGAAGAACAATCGACGGGACAGCGGATAGTCTTCCGTGGCAATCAGGCTGTTGAGCGGCAACATGGCTTGCGATTGCCCGTCGACAATGGCCACGGTTTTGGCCTGGCGCACATAGGGCAATCCGATAAATCCGATGCCTTGCGGGTCGGCGCTGACCGCATCGGACAGTTGCTCGCTGGACTCGAAGCGTTTCGCCGTGCTGCTCAGAGCTTTCCCACGGCTACTGAGGAGCAGTTCCTTGAAGGTGTCGTAAGTCCCGGACTGATCATCCCGCGCATACAGATGAATGGGTCCGCCGCGGCCGCCGATGTCTTCCCAGTTTTTTACCTCGCCATTGAAAATGCGCGCCAGTTGCACGGTGTCGAGTTGGTTCAGCGGATTGCCCGGATGCAGGATGATCGCCAGGCCATCGATGGCAATGACCTGTTCGGCGCTCGGGCTTTTCAGGTCACCGAGGGATTGCAGGCTGCCCAGTTCGCTGTCCTTGATCGGGCGCGACGAGGCGGCCAGGTCGGCGCTGGCTGCTTTGAGCGCAGTGAAGCCTGTGCTGGAACCATGGGCCGCCACCTCCACCATGACCCGCCGGCCTTGAACGGTTTCGCCGACGATGCGCAGTTCATTGGCGGTGTCCGGGGTTTCGCGGTGAATCCTGCGCAGGCCCTGTTCGCTCAGCAGGCCCTCGACCAGTGCCGGTCCCAATGCCGCGCCGATGGTGTTGGAACCCTGGATGCGCAGCACTGTGCCGTGTTCGGGTATCGGCAAGTCGCCGGCCGGGGCCGCCTGCGGCAAGCCCATGCACAGCATCAACAGGAACAACACGCGCAGCATCATGCCGGCACCTTACATAGCCAAAGGAGGTGCCGGGAGAATAAGTCAGTAAGGTTTCCGAAAAATGACAGGTTGTGCGATGGACCAATGTGGGAGCGAGCTTGCTCGCGATGGGGCCTTAACATTCAATATCGATGTTGAATAAAAGACCGCTATCGTCGGAACGCCGCCCGGAGCAAGCTCGCTCCCACAGGGTATTGATGTGATCAGGAGAAATCAGCTCAACTCAAGCCAGATCGGCGCATGGTCCGAAGGTTTTTCCATACCGCGCAGTTCGTAGTCCACCCCTGCGGCCTTCACCCGTGGCAGCAAGCCCTGGGAGGCGAGGATCAGGTCGATGCGCAGGCCACGCTTGGGTTCGTCTTCGAAGCCACGGCTGCGGTAGTCAAACCAGCTGAAGGTGTCGGTCACGTCCGGGTTCAGGTGACGGAAACTGTCGACCAGGCCCCAGTTCTTCAAGCGGGCCATCCACTCGCGCTCTTCCGGCAGGAAGCTGCATTTGCCGGTTTTCAGCCAGCGCTTCATGTTGTCCGGGCCGATGCCGATATCGCAGTCTTCCGGGGAGATGTTCACATCGCCCATCACCACCAGTGGCTGGTCGTTCTCGAACTGGCTTTCCAGCAGTTGCTGCAAATCGCTGTAGAAGCGTTCCTTGGCCGGGAATTTGGTCGGGTGGTCGCGGTTTTCGCCCTGTGGGAAATAACCGTTCATGATGGTCACCGGCACACCATTGGCGTCGGCGAAGGTGCCCCAGATGAAGCGTCGTTGGGCGTCTTCTTCGTCGGTGGCGAAACCCTTGTGCAGGGCCAGCGGCTCCTGTCGCGAGAGCAGGGCGACGCCGTAATGCCCCTTTTGTCCGTGGAAGTACACGTGGTAGCCCAGTGCTCTGACTTCATCGAGGGGAAACTGGTCGTCGTGGACCTTGGTTTCCTGCAAGCCGATCACATCGGGCTGGTGCTTTTCGATCAGCGCCGCCAGCTGATGGGGACGGGCGCGCAGCCCGTTGATGTTGAAGGAGACGATCTTCATGGTCGGCAGTCCTGGCAAAAGGGCGATGCTAGCTGACATGTGGGAATCGGGCCAGTGTGGGGTGAGGGGATTTACTGTGTTCTGTCGGACCTGTGTTGACCATCCCGGCCTCTTTGTCGATTTCATTGCCTACACTGATTTCGGATCTGTAAGGAACTGTGTCAGCGCCGATCCGCTCGTAACAACAAGAGTGCAGCCACCCGAGCTGTACCGGGGAGATCAACCGTCATGCCCGAAACCTCGACCGCCATCGCCGATATTCACATGCTTGACAGCGGCTACGCCCGCGAAGCGCGTTCGCTCCTGTACCAGGCTTATCGACACGAGCCGACTTTCGGCTATTTGTTCGAAGCCGAACGCCCCGGTTACGAACAGCGGGTTCGTGCCACCGTGCGCGAACTGGTGAGCCAGCATTTTCTCCAGGACCTGCCCGCCATCGGCCTGCTGGTCAACGACCGCCTGATCGGCATCGCTCTGATCGCACCGCCGCAACGTCGGCTTGGCGTCACCGAAAGTTGGGCCTGGCGCCTGCGCATGGTGCTCAGTACGGGATTTCGCTGCACCCGTCGCTACCTCGAATATCATGCTGCCGTGGAGGCCTGTGTGCCGAACGACTCGGTGCACGTCCTGCCATTGCTGGGGGTGCATCCACAATTCCAGGGCAAACATTTCGGCGAGCAGTTGTTGCAGGCCGTGCACAACTGGTGCGCGGTGGATGAAAACTCACAGGGCGTGATCCTCGACACCGGGAATCCGCGTTATCTGGAGTTCTACAAGCGTCAAGGCTACGAGGAAATTGGTGAGGTCGCCGTAGGACCGATCCGCGAACACGTGTTTTTTCACCCCAATCCCCAGGTGTTACAAACAGCAACTGCTTGAACGGCGAACTTTCCGGGCATGTCAGGCTCTATCACGCTCTCAAGCTCGTGATAGCATCCGCGCCTATGAAGTTTCCAGGAAGAATTACCAGTGGCGTGCTCATGCTGTTATCCAGCTGCACGGCGCTGGCGCAAAGTGAATTGGATGTGCGGATCAAACCGTCCAACGATGAACTGAAGGCCAATATAGAGGGCTATATCGGCAGCCTCGGCGATCGTGACGAAGAAGCCTTGCAGCGCTTCGGTCGTGGCGCCGAAGAGCAGGCGCGCAAGGCCTCCCAGGCCTTGGGTTATTACCAGCCGCACATCGACAGCGAGGTGAAAGGTGGCAAGACACCACGCCTGGTGTTGACCATCGATCCTGGCGAGCCGGTGCATCTGCGCAATGTGACGATACGCGTCGACGGACCGGCGGCCTCCCTCAAAACCTTTCGTGTACCCAAGAGCGACGCGCTCAAACCAGGGGCGGTGCTCAATCATGGGCATTACGAGGACGCCAAGCGCCTGATCCAGAATCAGGCTTCGCGCTATGGCTTTTTCAGCGGCCGTTTCACCCGTTCAAAATTGTCGGTCGACCCGCGAGCCGGCGTCGCCGATATCGAACTGATCTATGAAAGTGGCCCGCGCTATACCTTGGGCAAGGTCAGTTTCGAGGGTGATACGCCGTTCGATGACGAGCTGCTGCAACGCATGGTGCCATTCAAGGCCGGCGAGCCGTATGACTCGGAACTGATCGCCGAACTCAATCAGAATCTGCAATCGAGCGGGTACTTCGAAGGTGTGCGCGTGGACGCGGCACCCAAGGCGTCCAAGGACGATGCGATCCCGGTGGACGTCAAGCTCGAAACCCGCAAGCCGCGGACCATGGGCCTGGGCCTGGGTTTCTCCACCGACGTCGGCCCACGGGCCAAGGCCAACTGGACCCGACACTGGGTCAACGCCCAAGGGCACAGTTATGGCTGGGAGACCGAAGTCTCGGCGCCGCGGCAAAACGTCGGGCTGTTCTACGACATTCCACTGGACCCGCCACTGACCGACAAACTGCGTTTTGCCGGCGGTTATCAGAATGAGGACATCGCCGGCACCGACACCCACAGCAAGTTGCTGACCCTCGGCCCCGAATGGCACAGCAAGTTGCCCAGCGGCTGGCAACGGGTGGTGTCGCTGAAGTGGCAGCGCGAGGATTACCAACTTGGCGATGACTCCGGACTCAGTAACCTGCTGATGCCCGGCGTGAATTATTCGTACCTGAAAAGCGACAACCGCATCGACCCGCATAACGGCTATCGGCTGCAATTCGAATCCAGAGTGGCCAAGGAAGGTTTGGGTTCCGACAGCAACCTGCTCTACGGCACGGCGCTGGTCAAAGGCTTGACCACGGTGTTCGACAACCATCGTTTTCTCGGGCGGGTGCAGGTCGGCGGCAGTGCCACCAACGGCTTCAAATCGGTGCCGCCATCGCTGCGCTTCTTCGCCGGTGGCGATCAGAGCGTGCGCGGTTACGACTATCAGAGCCTGTCCCCGGAAAACTCCGACGGTGCCCGTATCGGTGGTCGCTACATGGTGGCCGCCAGCGCGGAATATCAGTATTCCATCGCCGAAAAATGGCGGGTCGCGACCTTTGTCGATCAGGGCAACTCCTTCAATACACTCGAACTGCCGAATCTCAAGACCGGGGTCGGTATCGGCGTGCGCTGGGTATCGCCGGTGGGGCCTATCCGCCTCGACCTGGCCCGCGCGCTGGACGACGATGGCGGCTTTCGACTGCACTTTTCCATGGGGCCTGAGCTGTGAAGCGTGGTTTGAAAGTAACGCTGCTGGCGATAGCGGCATTGTTGATGCTGGTTGTCCTGACGCTGGTCACGGTGCTGGGCACGGCGACGGGCAGCCGCTGGGCATTGGGCTTCGTGCCGGGCTTGACCCTGGACAACTTCCAGGGCCGTCTGGGCGGGCAGTGGAGTGCCGACCGGGTGTTGTGGCAACAGGCCAACAACCGGGTTGAGCTGAGCAAGGTGATTTTTGCCTGGTCGCCGTTGTGCCTGACTCGCATGACCTTGTGCATCGAGCAATTGCAGGCCGATCAGGTCAGCCTGACGTTCCCGCCGGGTGCCGAAGAGTCAGACAGCGGCCCGATCACACTTCCGCAGCTCAAGTTACCCTTGGCCATCGRACTGGGGGAGATCAAGGTCGGCAGCCTGTTGTTCAACGGCAGCGAAGAGCTCAAGGGCTTGCAACTGGCGGCGCACTGGACGACGGCCGGTTTGAGGATCGATTCGGCGGCGTTGCAGCGCGATGACCTGAGCCTGAACCTGTCCGGCCTGCTGCAACCCTCCGGCAACTGGCCCCTCAGTGCCGAAGGCAAACTGACCCTGTTGTCGACGCCTGAACCCTTGGCGCTGGCGCTGAAAGTCGACGGCGATCTGCTCAAAACCCTGAACTTGAAAGCCGACAGCAGCGGTTACCTCAACGGGCAACTGAGCGGCGAACTGCAACCGCTGGTGGAAAACCTGCCGGCCAAGGTGCGGATCACCGCCGATGGCTTCAAGCCGAGTACCGATCTGCCGGACACCCTGCAACTCAATCAGCTGGAGCTCACCGGCGCTGGCGACCTGAAGAACGGCTACGCGCTGCTCGGCAAAGCCACGCTGCCCGCCGAGCAAGGGCCAGTCGCCCTGGTGCTGCAAGGCAAGGTCGACGCCAAGGGCGCGCAGATCGCCGCGCTGGACCTGACCGCCAACGACAAGCAAAGCCTCAAACTCACTGGACAGCTGGATTGGAGCAAGGGCCTGAGCGCCGAGGCGAAGATCGACTGGCTGGACTTCCCATGGCACAGGCTCTATCCGCTCATCGACGAACCGCAAGTAGCGCTTCGCACGTTCACCGGCGAAGTCTCCTACACCGACGGTAAGTACCTTGGGCATTTCGCCGCCGCGGCGGACGGTCCGGCCGGCGCTTTCACCCTGGCCAGCCCGTTCGCGGGCGACCTGACGAAAATCTACCTGCAGCAGATTCAACTCCAGGCTGGGCAGGGTAAGGCCGAAGGTCACCTCAACCTGCAATTCGCCGACGGCATTGCCTGGGACACCGCGCTGGACCTGTCGGCGATCAATCCCGCGTACTGGGTCGCGGAGCTGCCGGGCACGCTGGCCGGGCCGTTGCGCAGCCAGGGCGAGATGAAAAACGAAGTGCTCAGCCTCAATGCCGACCTGGACCTCAAGGGCAAACTGCGCGGTCAACCGGCGGTGATCCAGGCCAAGGCCGATGGCCGTGGCGAGCAATGGAACCTCAATGCCCTGCAAGTTCGTCTCGGCGATAACAGCATCAGTGGCAAAGGCAGCCTGCAACAGAAACTCGCCGGCCAGATCGATCTCAAGTTGCCGCGCCTGGCCCAGCTCTGGCCGCAACTGCGCGGCCAACTCAATGGCCGCGTGGATGTCGCCGGCACGCTCAAGGCGCCCCAGGGCAAGCTTGACCTGCAAGGCTCGCAACTGGCTTTCCAGGACAATCGCCTGCAAAGCCTGAACCTGGACGCCACCCTGGACAGTGCGCAAAGGGCGAAAATCGACCTCAAGGGCAGCGGCATCCGGGCCGGTGACACCTCGCTGGGAACGCTGACCGCCAGCGGCCAGGGCGATATCAAGAACCAGAAGCTGAACCTCGATCTGCAAGGGCCGAAGCTGAAACTGGCGCTGGGTCTGGACGGTGCGCTGGACAAGGGCAATTGGCGCGGACGCCTGGCCAGCGGTGACATCCAGGCCGGTGGCCAGGACTGGAAGCTGCAAGGGCCGGCGAAACTCGAACGCCTGGCGGACGGCAAAATCAGTTTTGGCGCCCATTGCTGGGCATCCGGCCAGGCCAGTCTGTGCGGTGAAGACTCGCGCCTGATGCCCGAGCCGAAGCTGCGTTATCACCTCAAGCAGTTCCCGATCGACAGCCTCGCGCAATGGTTGCCGAAGGATTTCGCCTGGCAGGGTCGTCTCAACGCCGACCTGCAACTGGACCTGCCGGCCAGCGGCCCGAACGGCCAGATCAGCGTCGATGCCGGCGGCGGCACGTTGCGCATCAAGGAAAAGGAGCAGTGGCTGGACTTCCCGTACCAGACCCTGAAACTCACCAGCAAACTCACGCCCAAACGCATCGACACCGAGCTCAATTTCGTCGGTGGCAAACTCGGTGAGTTGATGGTGCAGGCGCAGCTCAATCCGTTGCCGAAGAACAAACCGTTGAGCGGCTCGTTCCGCTTGAGCGGGCTGGACCTGTCGGTGGCGCGACCGTTCGTGCCGATGGTCGAGAAACTGACCGGGCGCTTGAACGGCAGCGGCACGATTTCCGGCGGGCTGCTGGCGCCGCAAGTCAACGGCAGTCTGCAACTCAGCGACGGTCAGATCTCCGGGCCTGAATTGCCGATGGAGCTGAAAAACCTGCACGTTCAAGCTCTCATCGCCGGTGAAAGCGTAGAACTGAAAGGCGGCTGGAGCAGCGGCAAGGCCGGGCAGGGCAGCCTGAACGGCAACATAGCCTGGGGTCAGGCACTGGTGGTGGACCTGGTGCTCAAGGGCTCGCAATTGCCGGTCACCGTCGAGCCATACGCCAAGCTGGAAGTCGCTCCGGACCTGAAAATCTCGATGAAGGGCGACGAGTTGGCCATCGCCGGCAAAGTGCTGGTGCCCAAGGGCGAAATCACCATTCGCGAGTTGCCGCCGTCAACGGTCAAGGTCTCCGATGACACGGTGATCGTCGGTCAGCAAACCGAGGAGGGCAAACCGCCGCTGGCGATGAAGATGGACATCGAAGTGCTGGTCGGCGAGGACAAGCTGAGCTTCGCCGGGTTTGGCTTGACCGCGAATGTGCAGGGGCATGTGCACATCGGTGACAACATGGACACCCGTGGCGAGCTGTGGCTAAACGATGGCCGATACCGCGCCTATGGCCAGCGGCTTTCGGTGCGCCGGGCACGCTTGCTGTTCGCCGGGCCCATCGATCAGCCGTATCTGGACATCGAGGCCATTCGCAAGACCGACGATATCATCGCCGGCATTCGCCTGAGTGGCAGCGCCGAGCAGCCGACCACACAGATCTTTTCCGAACCGGCCATGAGCCAGGAGGAGGCCCTGTCTTATCTGGTGCTCGGGCGTCCGCTGAGCAGCAATGGTGAAGACAACAACATGCTCGCCCAGGCAGCCCTCGGTCTGGGCTTGATGGGCAGTTCCGGAGTGACCAGTGGTCTGGCCAAGAACCTGGGCATCCAGGACTTCCAGCTTGACACTCAGGGCAGCGGTACCACCACCAGTGTGGTGGCCAGCGGCAACCTTTCCGAGAAGCTCAGCCTGCGCTATGGCGTCGGTGTGTTCGAACCGGCCAACACCATTGCCTTGCGCTACAAGCTGAGCAAGAAGGTCTATCTCGAAGCTGCTGGCGGCGTGGCCAGTTCGCTGGATATCTTCTACAAGCGGGATTTCTAGGCCTGCGTTTTCTTTAAAACCGAGTCGCCCCCATCGCGAGCAAGCTCGCTCCCACAAGGTCCAGTGCGATCCTTGTGGGAGCGAGCTTGCTCCGGGCGGCGTTCCGACGATGGCGTCAGAGTGGCCGCAACAAATTCCGACACCGTTTGTCAACTATTTACAAAGCTTGCTAACTATTGCATTGACATTCGCTGCCTAGGCAGTAACATCTCGACATACATTCACTGCCTAGGCAGCTAATTGGTGGTCAGATGAAACATTTCTCTCCGGAAGATTTCCAGAATTGCCATCTCGGCCTGTTGCTCGGGCGCGCCGCGCTGCTCAAGGACCGGATCATCGACACCCACATGGAACCCCACGGCATTACCGCCGCGCAGTTCAAGGTGTTGATCATCATGGCCCAGTTCGGCGTCGATTCGCCGGGCGAGTTGTGCCGTCACCTGTCCCTCGACAGCGGCTCGATGACGCGCATGCTCGATCGCCTGGAACAGAAAGGTTTCCTTGCCCGCCAACGCTCCGAGGCGGATCGCCGCCAGGTGCAGTTGGTACTGACCGAAGAAGGGCAGAAGCTGGCCGACCGCCTGCCGCACATCGGCGCCGAAGCCATGAATGAACTGGCCGGTGCAATCACTCCAGAAGAATTGAAAACCCTGGAGCTGATCCTGAAGAAAATTCTGGTGGCAGCCGGTGACTCGATCACCCTGCTGCGGGTAGGTGACAAATGAGCAGTAACCCCTTGCGTACCGGCCTGAGCCTGGTGCTGTTGGCCATGAGCCTGGCCGGTTGCGCCAGTTACAGCGGCCTGAAAACCGAAGGCGTCAACCTCGATGCGAAGAGCCTCAAGGCCGGGCAATCCCTTGGCGGCGTGACCCTGTCGCCAGCCGCCTGGCCGAAAAGCGACTGGTGGAAAAGCCTCGGCGACCCGCAACTCGACGGTCTGATCCGCGAGGCCCTGCGCGACAGTCCGGACATGCAGATCGCCGACGCCCGTGCCCATCAGGCCAGCGCTGCCGCTTCCGCAGCCGACGCCGAGCGGATGCCGACCCTGGATGCCAGCGCCGGTGTCAGCCGCTCTCGCCTGGCCCGAGACCAGGACCCGCGCGGGCAGGGTGATGCATACGCCACCATTCGCAACATAAGCACCGGTTTCAATTACAACTTCGACCTGTGGGGTGGCCAGCGCGATGCCTGGGAAGCCGCTCTGGGCCAGGCTCGTGCCGCCGAAGTCGACCAGCAGGCCGCGCAACTGACGCTGGCCGCCGATGTCGCCCGGGCCTACAGCGATCTGGGGCAGGCGCACATCGTCTATGACCTGTCCAGCGAAGACCTCAAGCGCACCCGACAAATGCTCGAGCTGAGCCAGCGGCGCCTGACTGCCGGGATCGACAGCCAGTATCAGTTCCAGCAGACCGAAAGCCTCGAAGCCACATCCCAGGCCAATCTGATCGATGCCGAAAAACGCCTGAACAGCACGAAAATCGCGCTTGCGGTGCTGCTCGGCAAAGGTCCGGACCGAGGCAATGAAATTGCCCGTCCGAACATTCTTCAGCCGAGTGCGGTAGCGCTACCTTCAGTGCTGCCGGCCGAGTTGCTCGGGCGTCGCCCGGACCTGGTGGCCGCGCGCTGGCGGGTCGAGGCGGCGAGCAAAAACATCGATGCCGGCAAGACCCGGTTCTATCCCAACTTGAACCTCAGCGCCGCTGCCGGTGCCGAATCCCTGTTGGGCGATGCGATGTTTGGTTCGGCCAGCCGCTTCTTCAACATTGCACCGACGATCTCTGTGCCGATTTTCGACGGTGGCCGCCTGCGCGCCGACCTCGATTCGCGCGACGCCGATTACGACCTCGCCGTGGCGCAGTACAACAAAAGCCTGGTGAAGGCGCTGGGGGATGTCAGTGACAGCATCAACCAGCTGCGTGATATCGGCCGGCAGATCGCTGCCCAACAGCACGCCACCGACATCGCCCAGGATTCCTACAACACCGTGGTCCAGCGTTACGGTTCCGGCATCGGCAACTACCTGGACGTGCTCAGCATCGAGCAGCAATTGCTCCAGGCCCAGCGTCAGCTGGCCAACCTGAATGCCGAGCAGATTGACCTGTCGATCCAGTTGATGCAGGCGCTGGGCGGCGGATTCCAGCCTGAGGCCATCGCCTCGGCCAACGCCACGCCAGCCACGCTGACCCACTAATTCAAGGTACTTGTCATGGCCACTGCCGATACAACTCAACCTCCTGAAAACACCCAGGGCAACCCCAATTCGGGCAAGCGCAAATTCATGCTGTTGATCCTGGCGGCCTTCGTCGTGCTGAGCGGCGCGGGCGTCTGGGCCTACCACGAATTCTACGGGCGCTGGAGCGAAAGCACCGACGACGCCTATGTGAACGGCAACGTGGTGGAAATCACGCCGCTGGTCACCGGCACCGTGGTCAGCATCGGCGCCGATGACGGCGATCTGGTCCATGAAGGCCAGGTGCTGGTGAACTTCGACCCGAACGACGCCGAAATCGGGTTGCAAAACGCCCAGGCCAATCTGGCGCGCACCGTGCGTCAGGTGCGCGGCTTGTACAGCGATGTGGATGGCATGAAAGCCCAGGTCAACGCCCAGAAAGCCGAAGTGCAAAAGGCCCAGGACAACTTCAGCCGACGCAAGAATCTCGCCGCTGGCGGGGCGATTTCCCAGGAAGAGCTGTCCCACGCCCGCGACGACCTGACCTCGGCGCAAAACGCCCTGGCCAACGCCGAACAAAGGCTCAAGACCACCAGCGCGCTGGTCGATGACACCGTGGTTTCGTCGCACCCGGACGTGATGGCCGCCGCCGCGCAATTGCGTCAGGCCTACCTGAACAACTCGCGCAGCGTCCTGATTGCACCGGTCACCGGTTATGTGGCCAAACGCTCTGTACAGCTTGGTCAGCGTGTACAACCGGGTACCGCGCTGATGGCGGTGATTCCGCTGGATCAGCTGTGGATCGACGCCAACTTCAAGGAAACCCAGCTGCGTGACATGCGTATCGGTCAGCCGGTGGAGATCGAAACCGACCTCTACGGCAGCGACGTGAAGTACAGCGGCACCATCGACAGCCTCGGCGCCGGGACCGGCAGCGCATTTGCCTTGCTGCCGGCGCAGAACGCCACCGGCAACTGGATCAAGATCGTGCAGCGCGTGCCGGTGCGAGTCCACGTCAATGCCGAGGAGCTGGCCAAACATCCGCTGCGGGTCGGTTTGTCGACCATGGTCGATGTGAACCTGCGCGATCAGAGCGGGCCGGTGCTGGCGCAACAACCGCCGCAGAAGGCTTCGTTCAGCACCAACGTCTACGACCGTCAACTGGCCGAGGCCGACGCGATGATCACCCAATTGATCCACGACAACAGCGCCGCGGTCAGCAAGACCGCGCAACGCTGATATGCCAATCCGTCATCACACTGACCTCTGTGGGAGCGAGCTTGCTCGCGATAGCGGACTGACATTCAACATCAATGTCGACTGAACCGACGCAATCGTCGGAACGCCGCCCGGAGCCGGCTCGCTCCCACAGGGTTAGCTGCGTCTGTAACAGGCGCAGTACCAATTCTGCTCCAAAAAAATCAGCTCCAAAGGATTCGCGATGAGCAATAACGCGTCTTTCACGCCACCCAGCCTGCTGCTCAGCACCATCGGCCTGTCGCTGGCGACCTTTATGCAAGTGCTCGACACCACCATCGCCAACGTGGCGTTGCCGACGATATCCGGCAACCTGGGCGTGAGTTCGGAGCAGGGCACCTGGGTCATCACTTCATTCGCGGTGAGTAACGCCATCGCCCTGCCGCTGACCGGTTGGCTCAGTCGCCGTTTTGGCGAGGTGAAACTGTTTGTCTGGGCGACACTGCTGTTCGTGCTGGCTTCCTTCCTCTGCGGGATTTCCACCTCGATGCCGGAGCTGGTGGGCTTCCGGGTACTGCAAGGGGTGGTCGCGGGGCCGTTGTACCCGATGACCCAAACCCTGTTGATCGCGGTGTATCCCCCAGCGAAACGAGGGATGGCCCTGGCGCTGCTGGCGATGGTCACGGTGGTCGCGCCGATTGCCGGGCCGATCCTTGGCGGCTGGATCACCGACAGCTACAGCTGGCCGTGGATTTTCTTCATCAACGTGCCGATCGGACTGTTCGCGGCATGGGTGGTGACCCAACAGATGAAAAAGCGCCCGGTGGTCACCAGCCGCCAACCGATGGATTACGTCGGCTTGATCGCGCTGATTATCGGCGTCGGGGCTTTGCAGATCGTGCTCGACAAGGGCAACGATGCCGACTGGTTCGAATCCAGCTTCATCGTGATCGGTTCGGTGATCTCGGTGGTGGCCCTGGCGTTCTTCGTGATCTGGGAAATGACCGACGAACACCCGGTGGTCAACCTGCGCCTGTTCGCCCATCGCAACTTCCGTTACGGCACCATTGTGCTGATTCTGGGCTATGCCGGGTTCTTCGGAATCAACCTGATCCTGCCGCAGTGGCTGCAGACGCGCTTGGGCTACACCGCGACCTGGGCCGGTTTTGCCGTGGCACCGCTGGGGATCCTGCCGGTGCTGCTGTCGCCGTTTGTCGGCAAGTACGCGCCGCGATTCGACATGCGCGTGCTGGCGGGCGGGGCGTTCCTGGCCATCGGCCTGAGCTGTTTCATGCGCGCAGGTTTCACCAATGAAGTGGACTTCCAGCACATCGCCATGGTGCAGCTATTCATGGGGATTGGTGTGGCGCTGTTCTTCATGCCGACCTTGACCATCCTGCTCTCGGACCTGCCGCCGAGCCAGATTGCCGACGGTTCGGGGTTGGCGACGTTCTTGCGGACCCTGGGCGGTAGTTTTGCGGCGTCGCTGACCACCTGGATCTGGATTCGTCGTGCCGATCAGCATCACGCCTACCTGACCGAAAGCATCACCCCGTTCGATCCGGCGACCCGCGAAGCGCTGACCCATCTGGGCGGGGCAGGGGCCAGGGCCTATACGCAACTGGAGCAAACGGTGATCAGCCAGGCGTACATCATGTCCACGGTGGACTACTTCACCTTGCTGGGCTGGATGTTCATGGGGCTGATATTGATTGTGTGGCTGGCCAGGCCGCCGTTTACTGCCAAGGCGGGGCCTGCGGCTTCAGCGGGACACTAAACACCGCACAACCCCTGTAGGAGCGAGCCTGCTCGCGATAGTGGTGGATCAGTCAACAGAGATATTGAATGTTAATCCGCTATCGCGAGCAGGCTCGCTCCTACAGGGGTTTGTGTTTGGTAGTTAGTTCGCGGGTGCAGCCAGTTGTGGTGGCGGAGTGAAATCAAAGGGCGCCAGGGCAAACCCTTGCTCATCCACCTGTAACGCCCACCCTTGGCGATCCCAATCCCCCAGCACAATGCGCCGGGCCGCTTGCTCACCTAGCTGCAATTTGTGAATCGCGGGACGATGGGTATGCCCGTGGATCAAGGTCTTCACGCCGTACACCTGCATGATCCGTGGAATCTCTTCGGGCGTGACATCGACGATGTCGTTGGCCTTCATCCGTGTTTGTGCACGGCTTTCACTGCGCAGCTTGCGCGCCAGCTTGTGCCGGGTGCGCAGCGGCAGGTGCCGCAGGATAAACAGGGTGACCGGGTTGCGCAGGTAGCGACGCAGCTTCATATAGGCTTCGTCGCGGGTGCAGAGGCTGTCGCCGTGCATCAGCAGCACCGGCTCGCCGTTGAGTTGCACGACACTCGGATCTTTCAACAAGGTGCAGCCTGCCTGTTTGCAGAACGCCTTGCCGAGCAGGAAGTCGCGATTGCCGTGCATCAGAAAAATGGCCGTGCCGCTGTCGCTGAGGTCGCGCAGGGCCTGGCAGATGGAACGCTGGAAGGGTGTCATGGCGTCGTCGCCAATCCATACCTCGAAAAAGTCGCCCAGAATGTACAACGCACTCGCCGAGCGGGCGCGTCCGGCGAGCAAATCCAGAAACGCCCGGGTGATGTCCGGGCGCTCCTCTTCCAGATGCAAGTCTGAAATCAGCAATATCACTCAATGATCTCGGCTTTCTCGATGATCACGTCGTCTGCCGGTACGTCCTGGTGGCCGGACTTGGAGGTGGTGGCCACGCCTTTGATCTTGTCGACAACGTCGGTGCCTGCGGTCACTTTACCGAATACCGCGTAGCCCCAGCCTTGAACGTTCTTGCCGCTGTGGTTCAGGAAGCTGTTGTCCGCCACGTTGATGAAGAACTGGGCGGAAGCCGAATGCGGTTCCATGGTGCGGGCCATGGCGACGGTGTACTTGTCGTTGGAAAGGCCGTTGTCCGCTTCGTTCTGGATGCTTGGACGCTTGTCTTTCTTTTCTTTCATGCCTGGCTCGAAACCGCCGCCCTGGATCATGAAGTTACCGATGACGCGGTGGAAAACGGTGTTTTCGTAGTGACCGGCTTTGACGTATTCGACGAAGTTGGCCACGGTGATCGGGGCTTTATCGGCGTTCAGTTCGAGGACGATGTCGCCGAAGTTGGTAGTCAGTTTGACTTGGGTCATGATCGTTACTCTTTATAAGGAATTCGTGGTGTTGGAACATCATGTCCCGCCACCGGTTCAGCCTGTTTTGGCCAAGGTGCGCAGTTTAGCGTGCCAGACGCGAATTTCGAGGCTGTTTTTTCATTTACGGCCTATTAAATGCGACGGTTTACAGAGTGCGCTCTGTCAGGCACTTGACAGCATCGGCTATGATAGCGGCTTTGTTTTGTCCGGCCTTCATTACGGCCACGCACTTGTACGTTCAAGGATCCTATGAGCAAGCCCACTGTCGACCCTACCTCGAATGCCAAGACCGGCCCTGCCGTGCCGGTCAACTTCCTGCGGCCGATCATCCAGGCAGACCTGGACTCGGGCAAGCACACGCAAATCGTCACCCGTTTCCCGCCTGAACCCAACGGCTACCTGCACATCGGTCACGCCAAGTCGATCTGTGTGAACTTCGGCCTGGCCCAGGAGTTCGGCGGCGTCACGCACCTGCGTTTCGACGACACCAACCCGGCCAAGGAAGACCAGGAATACATCGACGCGATCGAAAGCGACGTCAAATGGCTGGGCTTCGAGTGGTCCGGTGAAGTGCGCTACGCCTCGCAATATTTCGACCAGTTGCATGACTGGGCGGTGGAGTTGATCAAGACCGGCAAGGCCTATGTTGACGACCTGACCCCTGAGCAAGCCAAGGAATACCGTGGCAGCCTGACCGAGCCGGGCAAGAACAGTCCGTTCCGCGACCGCTCGGTTGAAGAAAACCTCGACCTGTTCGCCCGCATGAAGGCCGGCGAGTTCAAGGACGGCGCACGCGTGCTGCGGGCCAAGATCGATATGGCCTCGCCGAACATGAACCTGCGCGACCCGATCATGTATCGCATCCGTCACGCGCACCACCACCAGACCGGCGACAAGTGGTGCATCTACCCGAACTATGACTTCACCCACGGTCAGTCGGACGCCATCGAAGGCATCACCCACTCGATCTGCACCCTGGAGTTCGAAAGCCATCGTCCGCTGTACGACTGGTTCCTCGATAACCTGCCAGTACCGGCGCACCCGCGCCAGTACGAGTTCAGCCGCCTGAACCTGAACTACACCATCACCAGCAAGCGCAAGCTCAAGCAGCTGGTCGATGAAAAACACGTCAATGGCTGGGACGACCCGCGCATGTCCACGCTGTCGGGCTTCCGCCGCCGTGGCTACACGCCGAAATCGATCCGCAACTTCTGCGAAATGATCGGCACCAACCGTTCCGACGGCGTGGTCGACTTCGGCATGCTCGAATTCAGCATCCGCGACGACCTCGACCATAGCGCCCCGCGTGCCATGTGCGTGTTGCGTCCGCTGAAAGTCGTGATCACCAACTACCCGGAAGGCCAGGTCGAGAACCTCGAACTGCCGTGCCATCCGAAAGAAGACATGGGCATGCGCGTTCTGCCATTCGCCCGTGAGATCTATATCGACCGTGACGACTTCATGGAAGAGCCGCCGAAGGGCTACAAGCGCCTGGAACCGGCCGGTGAAGTGCGTCTGCGTGGCAGCTACGTGATCCGCGCCGACGAAGCGATCAAAGACGCAGATGGCAACATCGTCGAACTGCGTTGCTCGTACGATCCGGACACCCTGGGCAAGAACCCGGAAGGTCGCAAGGTCAAAGGCGTGGTCCACTGGGTGCCGGCTGCTGCCAGCGTCGAGTGCGAAGTGCGTCTGTACGATCGTTTGTTCCGCTCGGCCAACCCTGAGAAGGCCGAAGACAGCGCCAGTTTCCTGGACAACATCAACCCTGATTCGCTGCAGGTACTCACCGGTTGTCGTGCCGAGCCTTCGCTGGGCAATGCACAGCCGGAAGACCGTTTCCAGTTCGAGCGTGAAGGTTACTTCGTCGCCGATCTCAAGGACTCGAAACCAGGTCAGCCGGTATTCAACCGTACCGTGACCCTGCGTGATTCGTGGGGCCAGTGATTCAAGGAACATAAAGTGCTTACGATCTACAACACGCTCACCAAGAGCAAAGAAGTTTTCAAACCGCTGGATGGCAACAATGTGCGCATGTATGTCTGCGGGATGACCGTGTACGACTACTGCCACATTGGCCATGGCCGCAGCATGGTCGCGTTCGACCTCGTGACCCGCTGGTTGCGGTTCAGCGGTTACAACCTGACCTACGTGCGCAACATCACCGACATCGAAGACAAGATCATCAATCGTGCCCGCGAGAACGGCGAGCCGTACGACGCGTTGACCGAGCGCATGATCACCGCGATGCACGAGGACGAGGCGCGCCTCAACATACTCAAACCGGATATGGAGCCACGTGCCACGGATCACATCCCTGGCATGCTGAGCATGATCCAGACCCTGATCGACAAGGGTTACGCCTACGCGCCAGGCAATGGCGACGTGTACTACCGCGTCGCCAAGTTCATGGGCTACGGCAAGCTGTCGCGCAAGAAGATCGAAGACCTGCGCATCGGCGCACGCATCGAAGTCGACGAGTCCAAGCAGGACCCGCTGGATTTCGTGCTGTGGAAAGCCGCCAAGCCGGGCGAGCCGAGCTGGGAATCACCGTGGGGCGCCGGGCGTCCGGGCTGGCACATCGAATGCTCGGTGATGTCGACCTGCTGCCTCGGTGAGACTTTCGACATTCATGGCGGCGGCAGCGACCTCGAGTTCCCGCACCACGAAAACGAAATCGCCCAGAGCGAAGCGGCCACCGGCAAGACCTACGCCAATGCGTGGATGCATTGCGGCATGATTCGCATCAATGGCGAGAAGATGTCCAAGTCCCTGAACAACTTCTTCACCATTCGCGACGTGCTCGACAAGTACCACCCGGAAGTCGTGCGTTACCTGCTGGTGTCGAGCCACTACCGCAGCGCCATCAACTACTCGGAAGACAACCTCAAGGACGCCAAGGGCGCCCTGGAGCGTTTCTACCACGCGTTGAAAGGCCTGCCGACTGTCGCGCCTGCCGGTGGCGAAGCCTTCGTCGAGCGTTTCACCCAGGTGATGAACGACGACTTCGGCACGCCGGAAGCCTGCGCGGTGCTGTTCGAGATGGTCCGCGAGATCAACCGCCTGCGCGAGAGTGATCTGAACGCAGCGGCCGGTCTGGCAGCCCGTTTGAAAGAACTGGCCAGCGTGCTGGGTGTGTTGCAGCTCGAGGCCGATGACTTCCTGCAGGCCGGTGCCGAAGGGCGCGTGGATGCCGCTGAAGTCGAGGCGCTGATCGCTGCGCGCCTGGCGGCACGTGCCGGCAAGGACTGGGCTGAATCCGACCGCATCCGCGACCAACTCACCGCCATGGGCGTGGTGCTGGAAGACGGCAAGGGCGGCACGACCTGGCGTCTGGCGGACTGATAGTTTTGCTTGTTACAGACAAAACCCGCCTAGTGCGGGTTTTTGTTTATGGGGTTGGACTCCAGGCTTGTGTTGACAGGGCTGACGCCTTCGCGAGCAGGCTCGCTCCTACATTGGATTTTCGTAATGTCTGAATGTGGTGTGCGACGCAGATCCCCTGTGGGAGCGAGCTTGCTCGCGATGGTCTCAAGCCAAACACCGCCAGTGCGGCCAACCTGTCATTCAGTCTGCCGCAACCGCTTGTAAAGGGTATTGCGGCTAACGCCCAGTCTGCGGGCGAGATACGAAATGTTCCCCCCAACCGCCTGCAACTGCCGGTTCAAATCCTCGGCATCATTCAGGTCCACGGCCAACGGCTCTGGCGCCTCCACCGGCTCCATTTCCAGATCGACAAAAAAATCATCCGGCAAATGTTCCGGTCGTACTGGTTGTTCTTCGGCCATCGCCAACGCCACCTGCATCACGCTGCTGACCTGGCGCAAATTGCCCGGCCATGGGTGGCGGTCGAACAGCTCTAATACTTCGCGGCTTAGGCCCGCCCACTGGCTCGGTTCGCGGTGCTGTTCCCACAGGCGCTTGAACAGAGCTTCTTTATCACTGCGTTCCCTGAGCGGCGGCAACTCCAGGGTCAAGCCGCCGATCCGGTAATACAGATCCTCACGAAACCGCCCCAACTGAACCTGCTCGCGCAGCACATGATTGGTTGCGGAAATGATGCGGATGTCCACCGGGAACAACTCACTGCTGCCCACCGGTTGCACGCAACGCTCCTGCAATACCCGCAGCAACCGCGCTTGGGTAGGCAGCGGCATGTCACCGATTTCGTCGAGAAACAGCGTGCCTTTGTCAGCCTTGCGGATCAGCCCGATGCTGCCTTTCTGGTTGGCCCCAGTGAACGCGCCTTTCTCATAACCGAACAACTCGGACTCCACCAATTCGGCGGGAATCGCCGCACAGTTGACGGCAATGAACGCTTGTTTGCTGCGCGAGCTGGCCTGGTGCAGTGCTTTGACGAACACTTCCTTGCCGACCCCGGTTTCGCCGTGGATCAGCAAGGGAATATCTTTTTCCAGCAAGCGCTCGGCCTGACGCACGGCCTTTTCCACGCGGCTGTCGCCGAAGTGCAGGGTGTTGAGGCTGATGGCCGCGGGAGCAGCTACAACCGGCTCGGCGAATACTCGGGGTTGAATTGATGCCTGTTTCGGCCGCTTCAACAGGCACTGGAAGCGGTTGCGCCCAGAGGTTTGCAAGGCGAAGGGCAGGCCTTCGGGCTGGTTCAGCAACTCCAGCAGCGAGACCTTGAACAGGCTTTCGACACTGACCCGCGACAGGCTGATGCCCAGCAGATTGTCGGCCCTGCGGTTCGCCGACAGCACCTGGCCGCTTTCATCGAAGATCAGCAACCCCGCCCACTGGCTGTCGAGGTTGTTCAGGCCGGTATTGAACGTCAACTGGAAATGCTGGCCATGGAACAGGTTGAGGATCAGCCGGTTTTCCACGGTCTGGCTCATCATCTTGACCATGCCCAGGGTGTGGGAGGGTGGCAGGTAGCTGTCGCTGGACACGTCCAGCACCGCGATCACCTTGCGCTCGGCATCGAAAATCGGCGCGGCGGAACCGGTCATGAAGCGGTTGGCCTTGAGGAAATGTTCGTCGTGCTCGATGTGTACCGCTTGTTCACAGGCCAGGGCGGTGCCAATGGCGTTGGTGCCGCTGCAGCGCTCCATCCAGCTGGCGCCGGCGCTGAACCCCCGGGCCAGTTTGGGTTCGATAAAGCGCTGTGTACCCCACGACGTGAGCACCTGGCCCTGATGGTCGGCGAGCATGATCAGGCAATTGGAGTTGCTCAGGATGTTCTCGTAGTAGGGCAGCACTTCCTGGTGGGTGGTTTGCACCAGTGAATGCTGGCTCTCCAGCAATTGCGCAATTCCCGCGGCCGGCAATTGGTTGAATGCCGGCGCGCTCTGATGGCTGAGGCCAAACGCGCGGCAACGGGACCAGGAGTCCTGGATGATCGCTTCGTGGGACAGCGGCGATGCGGGTGCGGCCATGGCAGTCGATCTCTGAATCAGCATTCTTATTGTTTTTATGGGGTAACGCCGATCCCTGTAGGAGCGAGCTTGCTCGCGATGTACTTGAGAGCGCCGCGTTTATGCAGGCAGCCCTCATCTCCGTTAACGTCCATCGCGAGCAAGCTCGCTCCTACAGGGGGGCGTGAACAATCCATAGATTGTTGTTCACTATTGTTCACTGTCAATGGGTGAACTGTTCAATTGTTCATTTCAGATTGTTCATTTGTGTTCAGCAACGAACGTTGTTCTGCCGTCCTCCCCGGAAATTTCAAGCGCAATCAATAACTTGAATTTTTTGGCACGGATGTCGCTTTATCGCTCCAGTCGCTTGACTCCAATAATAAAAAGGCCGAGCCATGTCACTCACCCTGGAGCACGTCAGCCGCACCGTCGAGGGCCAGATCTGGATCGACGATGCCAACCTGAGTTTTGAACCCGGTTCCTTCAACGTTTTGCTGGGTCGCACCTTGTCCGGCAAAACCAGCCTGATGCGCTTGATGGCCGGTCTGGACAAGCCCGACAGCGGCCGCATCCTGATGAACGGCGTCGATGTCACCCAGCGCCCGGTGCGCTTGCGCAACGTGTCGATGGTGTATCAGCAGTTCATCAATTACCCGACCATGACCGTCTTCGAGAACATCGCCTCGCCGCTGCGTCAGGCCGGTGTATCCAGCGAGCTGATCCAGAGCAAGGTGCTGGAAACCGCGAAGATGCTGCGCATCGAGAAATTCCTCCAGCGCCATCCCCTCGAACTCTCCGGCGGCCAACAACAGCGTACGGCCATGGCCCGGGCGCTGGTCAAGGACGCCGAGCTGATCCTGTTCGACGAGCCACTGGTCAACCTCGACTACAAGTTGCGCGAAGAGCTGCGCCAGGAAATGCGCGAGCTGTTCAAGGCGCGCCACACGATTGCCATCTACGCCACCACTGAACCCAACGAAGCCCTGGCTCTGGGCGGTACCACGACCATTCTTCATGAAGGCCGGGTGATCCAGAGCGGCAAGTCCTCCGAGGTTTATCACCAACCGCAATCGGTGCTGGCGGCCGAGCTGTTCTCCGAGCCGCCGATCAATCTGATGCCGGGGCGCATTGCCGGCAACGAAGTCAGTTTCGCCAATTTCGTGCACTTTCCGTTAAACGTCGATCTGCGGCCGGTAGGCGAGGGCGAGTTCCGTTTTGGCGTGCGCCCCAGCCATATTTCGCTGGTGCCAAGCAACGACGATGACCTTGAGCTGGCAGTGACCGTCGAGGTGGCCGAGATCAGCGGTTCGGAAACCTTCCTGCACGTGCGCAACGAGTATTTCCTGCTGGTGCTGCACTTGCCGGGTGTTCACGAATACGACGTCGATGCGCCGATTCGCATCTATATCCCGACCCATAAACTGTTTGTGTTCGATATGCAGGGGCGGCTGGTTCAGGCGCCTGGTCGCCGCATTGCGAGGGTTGCCTGATGGCCGAAATCCGTTTGCAGAACCTCGCCCACAGCTACTCCAAAACCCCGGTGGGACCTGAGGACTACGCGATCCGTGAAATGGATCACATCTGGGAGCAGGGCGGTGCTTATGCGCTGCTCGGGCCTTCGGGGTGCGGCAAGTCGACCTTGCTCAACATCATTTCCGGGTTGCTCAGCCCGTCTCAAGGGCATGTGCTGTTCGACGGCAAAGCGGTCAATGATCTGACTCCCGAGAAGCGCAACATCGCCCAGGTTTTCCAGTTCCCGGTGGTCTACGACACCATGACGGTGTTCGATAATCTGGCCTTTCCGTTGCGCAATCAGGGCATGGTCGAAGCGAAAATTTACAGCAAAGTGCAGGAAATCGCTGAAGTCCTCGACCTCCAGGCACTGCTGTACAAGAAAGCTCGCAACCTCACCGCCGACGAAAAACAGAAAGTCTCCATGGGCCGCGGGCTGGTGCGCGGTGCGC
>NZ_JBFUHY010000039.1:0-41216 GCF_056402155.1 Pseudomonas sp. P4_C1 | reverse complement strand
CCGACAACCTGCCGGCCGGCCTCGACGTGGTCGTGCTGACCGACCGCACCCAGACCATCCGCGCCTCGGTCAAGGACGTGCAGCACGAATTGCTGATCGCCATCGCCCTGGTGGTGATGGTCACCTTTCTGTTCCTGCGCCGCGCCAGTGCCACGATCATTCCGTCGGTGGCCGTGCCGCTGTCGTTGATCGGTACGTTCGGCGTGATGTACCTGGCGGGGTTCTCGGTCAACAACCTGACCCTGATGGCCCTGACCATCGCCACCGGCTTCGTGGTAGACGATGCGATCGTCATGCTGGAAAACATTGCGCGCTTCATCGAAGAGGGCGACAGCCCGCTGAACGCGGCGCTCAAGGGCGCCAGGCAGATCGGTTTCACGTTGATTTCCCTGACGTTGTCGCTGATCGCCGTGCTGATCCCGCTGCTGTTCATGGCGGACGTGGTCGGGCGGCTATTCCGCGAATTTGCCATCACCCTGGCGGTGGCGATTCTGATTTCCCTGGTGGTTTCCCTGACCCTGACGCCGATGATGTGTGCGCGGTTGCTCAAGCGTGAACCCAAGGAAGCAGAGCAGGGCCGCTTCTACCGTGCCAGTGGCGCGTTCATCGACTGGATGATTGCCGCCTACGGACGCAAGTTGCAGTGGGTGCTCAAACACCAGCCGCTGACCTTGATGGTGGCCATTGGCACTTTGGCGCTGACGGTATTCCTGTACATGGTGGTGCCCAAGGGCTTCTTCCCGGTGCAGGACACCGGCGTCATTCAGGGGATTTCCGAAGCGCCGCAATCGATTTCCTTCGCCGCCATGAGCGAGCGTCAGCAGGAGCTGGCCAAGGTCATTCTGGCCGACCCGGCCGTCGAGAGCCTGTCCTCCTACATCGGTGTGGACGGTGACAACTCGACCCTCAACAGCGGTCGTTTGCTGATCAACCTCAAGTCGCACCACGACCGTGACCTGAGTGCAACGCAAGTGATTGCCCGCCTGCAACCGGAGCTGGACAAGCTGGTCGGCATCCGCCTGTTCATGCAGCCGGTGCAGGACCTGACCATCGAGGACCGGGTCAGCCGCACGCAGTACCAGTTCAGCATGTCGTCACCGGACTCGGAGCTGCTGAGCCTGTGGAGCGGGCGCCTGGTCGAAGCCCTGGCCGACCGCCCGGAATTGACCGACGTCGCCAGCGATTTGCAGGACAAGGGCCTGCAGGTCTATCTGGTGATCGACCGCGATGCGGCGTCGCGGGTCGGGGTGTCGGTGTCGAACATCACCGATGCGCTGTACGACGCCTTCGGTCAGCGGCAGATCTCCACGATTTATACCCAGGCGAGCCAGTACCGCGTGGTGCTGCAATCGCAGTCCGGCGAGAAGATCGGCCCGGATGCGTTGAACCAGATTCACGTCAAGACCACCAATGGCGGTCAGGTACGCCTGTCCAGCCTGGCGCATATCGAGGAGCGTCAGGCGCAACTGGTGATCACCCACATCGGCCAGTTCCCGGCGGTGATGATGTCCTTCAACCTCGCGCCGGGCGTGGCGTTGGGGCATGCGGTGCAGATCATCGAGCAGGTGCAGAAGGACATCGGCATGCCGATTGGCGTGCAGACCCGGTTCCAGGGCGCGGCCGAGGCTTTCCAGGCGTCGTTGTCGAGCACCTTGCTGCTGATTCTGGCAGCGGTGGTGACCATGTACATCGTGCTGGGCGTGCTCTACGAGAGCTACATCCACCCGATCACCATTCTCTCGACCTTGCCCTCGGCGGCGGTCGGCGCGTTGTTGGCGTTGATCCTGAGCGGCAACGACCTGGGCATGATCGCGATCATCGGCATCATTCTGCTGATCGGCATCGTCAAGAAGAACGCGATCATGATGATCGACTTTGCCCTCGACGCCGAGCGCAATCAGGGCATGGACCCGCAGACGGCGATCTATCAGGCCGCGCTGCTGCGTTTCCGGCCGATCCTGATGACCACCCTGGCAGCGTTGTTCGGTGCCGTGCCGTTGATGCTCGCCACCGGTTCCGGCGCAGAACTGCGCCAGCCGCTRGGTCTGGTGATGGTCGGCGGCCTGTTGCTGAGCCAGGTTCTGACGCTGTTCACCACGCCGGTGATCTACCTGTATTTCGACCGTCTCGGTCGGCGATTTGGCAAGACCGGCGCTCAGGAGACGGCGGTATGACGGCCTGCATAACCTGTGGGAACGAGCTTGCTCGCGATGAGGCCCGTAAGTTCAACATCATTGCCGGCCGACCCACCGCTATCGCGAGCAAGCTCGCTCCCACAGTGGCGCAACAGCGATGAACCTTTCGGGACCTTTCATCAAGCGCCCGGTCGCGACCATGTTGCTGAGCCTGGCGATCATGCTGCTGGGCGGCGTGAGCTTCGGCTTGCTGCCCGTATCGCCGCTGCCGCAAATGGACTTTCCGGTGATCGTGGTCCAGGCCAGCCTGCCCGGGGCAAGCCCCGAGGTGATGGCGTCGACGGTGGCCACGCCGCTGGAGCGCTCTTTCGGCGCCATCGCCGGGGTCAACACCATGAGCAGCCGGTCCAGCCAGGGATCGACCCGGGTGATCCTGCAATTCGACCTGGACCGCGACATCAACGGCGCGGCGCGGGAAGTGCAGGCAGCCATCAATGCCTCGCGCAACCTGCTGCCCAGCGGGATGCGCAGCATGCCGACCTACAAGAAGGTCAACCCGTCCCAGGCGCCGATCATGGTGCTGTCGCTGACCTCGGATGTGCTGGAAAAAGGCCAGCTCTATGACCTGGCCTCGACGATCCTGTCCCAGAGCCTGTCCCAGGTGCAGGGCGTCGGTGAGGTGCAGATCGGCGGCAGTTCCCTGCCTGCGGTGCGTATCGAACTCGAACCGCAGTCGTTGAACCAGTACGGCGTGGCCCTGGACGATGTGCGCAACACCATCGCCAATGCCAACGTGCGCCGGCCCAAGGGCTCGGTGGAAGACGATCAACGGCTGTGGCAGGTCCAGGCCAACGATCAGTTGGAAAAAGCCAAGGACTACGAGTCGCTGATCATCCACTACAACGGTGGCGCAGCCCTGCGCCTGAAGGATGTGGCCAAGGTCAGCGATGGCGTCGAGGACCGCTACAACAGCGGCTTCTTCAACGATGACGCGGCGGTGCTGCTGGTGATCAACCGGCAGGCCGGCGCCAACATCATCGAGACAGTCAACGAGATCAAGGCCCAGTTGCCGGCGTTGCAGGCGGTGTTGCCGGCCAGCGTCAAGCTGAACCTGGCCATGGACCGTTCCCCGGTCATCAAGGCGACGCTTCACGAGGCGGAAATGACCCTGCTGATCGCCGTGGCACTGGTGATTCTGGTGGTGTTCCTGTTCCTCGGTAACTTCCGCGCCTCGCTGATTCCGACCCTGGCGGTGCCGGTGTCGCTGGTCGGCACCTTCGCGGTGATGTACCTCTACGGTTTCTCGCTGAACAACCTGTCGCTGATGGCGCTGATCCTGGCCACCGGGCTGGTGGTGGACGATGCCATCGTGGTGCTGGAGAACATATCCCGGCATATCGACGAGGGCGTAAAGCCGATGAAGGCGGCATACCTCGGCGCCCAGGAAGTTGGTTTTACCTTGCTGTCGATGAACGTGTCGCTGGTGGCGGTGTTCCTGTCGATCCTGTTCATGGGCGGGATCATCGAAAGCCTGTTCCGCGAATTCTCCATCACCCTGGCGGCGGCCATCGTGGTCTCGCTGCTGGTGTCGCTGACCCTGACGCCGATGCTCTGCGCCCGCTGGCTCAAGCCGCACACGCCGGGGCAGGAGAACCGCCTGCAACGCTGGAGCCGGCGAACCAACGACTGGATGGTTGGTAAATACGCCACCAGCCTCGACTGGGTGCTGCGTCACAAGCGCCTGACGTTACTCAGCCTGTTCGTGACAATCGGCGTGAACATCGCGCTATATGTGGTTGTTCCTAAAACATTTATGCCGCAGCAGGACACAGGCCAGTTGATCGGTTTCGTGCGCGGCGACGACGGCCTGTCGTTCAGTGTGATGCAGCCGAAGATGGAGATTTTCCGCCGGGCGGTGTTGAAGGACGAGGCGGTAGAAAGCGTCGCCGGGTTCATTGGCGGTAACAACGGCACCAACAACGCCTTCATGCTGGTGCGCCTCAAGCCGATCAAGGAACGCAACATTTCCGCGCAAAAGGTCATCGAGCGTCTGCGCAAGGAGATGCCCAAGGTCCCTGGTGCACAGCTGATGCTCATGGCGGACCAGGACCTGCAATTCGGCGGCGGCCGCGAGCAGACCTCGTCGCAGTATTCCTACATCCTGCAAAGCGGTGATCTGGGGTCGTTGCGCGAGTGGTATCCGAAAGTCGTCACCGCGCTCAGGGCCTTGCCGGAGCTGACGGCGATCGATGCGCGGGAAGGCCGGGGCGCCCGACAAGTGACGCTGATCGTCGACCGCGACCAGGCCAAGCGCCTGGGTGTCGACATGGATATGGTCACGGCGGTGCTGAACAACGCCTACAGTCAGCGACAGATTTCGACCATCTACGACAGCCTCAACCAGTATCAGGTGGTGATGGAGGTCAATCCGAAATACGCCCAGGACCCGATCACTCTCAAGCAGGTCCAGGTGATCACCGCTGATGGCGCGCGGATTCCACTGTCGACCATCGCCCATTACGAAAACAGCCTGGAAAACGACCGGGTCAGCCACGAAGGCCAGTTCGCGTCGGAAAGCATTGCCTTCGACATGGCCGAAGGCGTGACCGTGGAGCAGGGCAGTGCCGCCATTGAACGAGCGATTACCAAGGTCGGCCTCCCGGAAGACGTGATCGTGAAAATGGCCGGCACCGCCGACGCCTTTGCCGCCACGCAAAAGAGCCAGCCGTTCATGATTCTCGGCGCGCTGGTGGCGGTGTATCTGGTGCTCGGCGTGTTGTACGAAAGCTACATTCATCCGCTGACCATCCTGTCCACCCTGCCGTCGGCCGGGGTCGGCGCATTGCTGTCGATCTATGCGCTGGGCGGCGAGTTCAGCCTGATTTCATTGCTGGGGCTGTTTCTGCTGATCGGCGTGGTGAAGAAAAACGCGATTCTGATGATCGACCTGGCGTTGCAGCTGGAACGAAACCAGGGGATGGCACCGCTGGAATCGATTCGCAGCGCCTGCCTGCAACGTCTGCGACCTATTCTGATGACCACCCTGGCGGCAATCCTCGGTGCCTTGCCGTTACTGCTGAGCCGTGCCGAAGGGGCGGAAATGCGCCAGCCGCTGGGCCTGACCATCATCGGCGGGCTGATCTTCAGCCAGGTGCTGACGCTTTACACCACCCCGGTGGTTTACCTCTATCTCGACAAACTGCGCCATCGCTTCAATAAATGGCGTGGGGTGCGTACCGATGCTGCTCTGGAAACTCCGCTATGACTGAACGTTCGCTTTTCAACCTGGCTGCACCGCTGCTCATGGCCCGAGGCTCGCGTTTGTTGAGCCTGTCACTGTGCGTGGCAATGCYCAGTGCCTGCGCCGTCGGTCCGGATTACCAGCGCCCGAAAACCGCGGAACCTGCGCAGTACAAGGCCGCAGAGGGCTGGCGTCAGGCCAATCCGAGCGATGCCCTGGCGCGCGGCGCATGGTGGGAGTTGTACGGCGACCGGCAGCTCAACGGCCTGATCGAAAAACTCAACAGCTCGAATCAGACCGTTGCCCAGTCCGAAGCGCAGTACCGGCAGGCCCAGGCCTTGGTGCGCAGCGCACGCGGGGCGTTTTTCCCGACGGTCGACCTGAACGTCAGCAAGAACCGTTCAAGCCAGGGCACCGGCAGCAGCAGCTCCAGCCTGAGCAGTTCATCCAGCGGTATTCGCAACACGTATTCCGCCCAGGCGGGCGTCAGTTGGGAAGCGGATGTATGGGGCAAGCTGCGCCGGGGGCTCGAAGCCGACACCGCGAATGCCCAGGCGAGCTTTGCCGATCTGGCGGCCATGCGCCTGAGCCAACAGTCGGAGCTGGTGCAAAATTACCTGCAACTGCGGGTGATCGATGGCCAAAAGCGCTTGCTCCAGGACACGGTCGAGGCTTATCGGCGTTCGCTGAAGATGACCGAGAACCAGTACCGCGCCGGCGTATCGGGCAAGGACGCGGTGGCCCAGGCCCAGACACAGCTCAAAGGCACCGAAGCCGATATGGTCGACCTGATCTGGCAACGCGCCCAGTTCGAGAACGCCATTGCCGTGCTGATCGGCCTGCCGCCTTCGGAGTTCAGCCTGGCGGAAAGCCAGGACATCCCGCAGTTGCCGCAAGTGCCGCCGGCCTTGCCTTCACAGTTGCTGGAGCGGCGCCCGGACATTGCTTCCGCCGAGCGTTCGGTGATGGCCGCCAACGCCAACATCGGTGTGGCCAAGGCCGCCTATTACCCCGATCTGACACTGAACATGAACGGCGGTTACAGCAGCAGCACCTATTCCAACTGGATCAGCCTGCCGAACCGCTTCTGGTCGGTGGGACCGCAATTGGCCGTGACTCTGTTCGACGGCGGCCAGCGCTCGGCGGAAGTCGACCGCAGTGAAGCGGCCTATGACGAAACGGTGGCCAAATATCGCCAGACCGTGCTGGACGGATTCCGCGAAGTGGAAAACTTCCTGGTGCAGCTCAAGGTGCTTGAAGACGAGGCCGTCGTGCGCCAACAGGCCCTGGATGCCGCCCGTGAATCGCTACGCCTGACCCAGAACCAATACAAGGCCGGTTTGATTGCCTACATAGACGTAGTGGTGACCCAGGCGGCGGCGTTGAGCAATGAGCGCAGTAACCTGGACCTGCTGCAAAACCGCCTGATTGCCAGCGTGCAGTTGATTGCCGCGTTGGGAGGTGGCTGGGATGGGCAGCTTGAGGTGAGCGAAAACCGATAGCGCAATCCCTGTGGGAGCGAGCTTGCTCGCGATGGCTGCGTCACATTCAGCATGGATGTTGCCTGGCCCACCGCTATCGCGAGCAAGCTCGCTCCCACAGGTTTTGTACTCTTGACGCCTTCCTTGTGGCTGGCGCCAGCAGTTAATGTTTTACCTTAAAACAAGCGTTTCATCGGACTGGTGGCCCTTTGCTCATTTTGTGAGTGCGTTCTCAATTGGAATCAGTACAATCGCCGCATTTGCC
Source organism: Pseudomonas sp. P4_C1 (assembly GCF_056402155.1). Classification (NCBI taxonomy): domain Bacteria; kingdom Pseudomonadati; phylum Pseudomonadota; class Gammaproteobacteria; order Pseudomonadales; family Pseudomonadaceae; genus Pseudomonas; species Pseudomonas sp. P4_C1. The sequence goes on along the minus strand of NZ_JBFUHY010000039.1, from coordinate 34,094 downwards.
CCCCACCCGAGATTGAATGCCATTAACAAGGGGGCGTTCGCGAGAAGTCTCCATGCTCATCGGCAGCTATTCCCCCACCCTGGTCATCATTTCCCTCTGTGTTGCGATTCTCGCCTCATACACCGCACTCGACCTGACCGGACGCATTGCCACTGCCAAAGGCCGCGCCGTGCATTTTTGGACCGCGGGCGGGGCCATTGCCATGGGCATCGGCATCTGGTCGATGCACTTTATCGGCATGCTCGCGTTCAAGTTGCCGATCGATCTGGGCTACGACGGTACGATCACCCTGTTGTCGCTACTGATCGGCGTGCTCTCCAGCGGTTTTGCGCTGTGGCTGGTCAGCCAACCGCAATTGCCGGCCTGGCAGCTGGCCTTTGGCGCGTTGGTCATGGGCGCCGGCATCAGCGCGATGCACTACACCGGCATGGCCGCCATGCGCATGCAACCGGGCATCGACTACGATCCGACGCTGTTCGGCGCTTCGCTTCTGATCGCGGTCGGTGCATCGGGCGCGGCATTGTGGATCGCTTTCCGCCTGCGCCAGCACACGCCTTATGTCCGGCTGATCCGTGGTGGTGCCGCGGTGATCATGGGTATCGCCATCGTCGGCATGCACTACACCGGCATGGCCGCCGCACGCTTTGCCGATGGCAGTTTTTGCGGGGCAGCGGTCAATGGCCTGAGCGGCAACGGCCTGGACAACCTGGTGCTGGTCACCACGCTGGCGGTGCTGAGCATCGCTTTGCTGACCTCGATCCTCGATGCGCGCCTGGAGGCCCGCACCGCGAGCCTGGCCGAGTCGCTGACCGAGGCCAACCGTGAACTGACCCAACTGGCGCTGCACGACACCCTGACCGGGTTGCCGAACCGGATGTTGCTTGCCGATCGTATCGATCAGGCCATGTCGCGGGCTCGGGAAGAGGGTGGCTGCTTTGCCCTGATGTTCATCGATCTGGACGGCTTCAAACCGGTCAACGATGCCTTTGGCCACCATACGGGTGATTTGCTGTTGCGCGAAGTGGCCTTGCGCCTGCGCGAAGACTTGCGTAGCCAGGACACCCTGGCGCGGATCGGCGGTGATGAGTTCGTGTTGCTGGTGCAATTGAGCGAGCAGATCGACGCCTTGAACCTCGCGGCCCGCCAGGTCGGGCTGATCGCGCGGGCGTTCCGGGTTGCCGAACATGATTTGCATATTTCCGCCAGCGTCGGCATTGCGCTCTACCCGGGTAATGGGCAGTCCGCCCACGAGTTGCTGATGAACGCCGACGCGGCGATGTATCACGCCAAGGGCGCGGGTAAAAACGGCTACAGTTTTTTCGATGCCTCGATGAACAGCAACGCCCGCAAACAGCTGCAATTGCTGCAGGACTTGCGCAATGCCGTGGAACAACAGGAATTCAGCCTGTATTACCAGCCCAAGTTCGACGCCGCCAATGGCCGTCCGGTGGGCGCCGAGGCCTTGTTGCGCTGGGAGCACCCCACGCAAGGGATGCTGTTGCCGGATACATTCATCGAGCTTGCAGAAAAAACCGGGCTGATCATTCCGATCGGCGAATGGGTGCTCAACGAAGCCTGCCGCCAGATGCGCGAGTGGTACGTGTCGGGCTACACCGATTGGCGCATTGCGGTGAACCTTTCGGCCATCCAGTTTTGCCATTCCGGGCTGGTCCAGAGCGTCGCCAAGGCCCTGGCGACTCACCATCTGCCGGCCAACAGCCTGACCCTGGAAATCACTGAGACCACCGCCATGAGCGATGCCGATGCGAGCATGAGGGTGCTTCAGGAGCTGTCGGAAATGGGCGTCGATTTGTCCATCGACGATTTTGGCACTGGTTATTCGAGCTTGATGTACCTCAAGCGCCTGCCGGCCAACGAACTGAAGATCGACCGCGGTTTTGTCCGCGACCTGGAGCACGACAGCGATGACGCCGCCATTGTTTCGGCCATCGTCGCCCTTGGCCAGGCGTTGGGGCTGCGCATCGTCGCCGAAGGCGTGGAGACGGGTGTGCAGCAGGACTTCCTGACGCAGCTCGGTTGCGATTCATTGCAGGGTTACCTGCTGGGGCATCCGCTGCCGGCTGCAGGTTTCATGGTGGAAATCCATCGCGGGGAGCAATTGGTCGAGCAATTGAAAGCCAGTGCCGAGCGCGAAATGTCGATGACATGACAGCTGACGTGAAGCCATGCAAAAACCGTCAATGGCGGTTATTCTTGCCCCCGACCGCTTAAGCTTCGATTGGGGGAAAGCTCGCATGGACAAAGTCATCGTCATCACCGGCGGTAGCCGCGGCATTGGTGCCGCCACCGCTCTGTTGGCCGCCGCGCAGGGCTATCGGATCTGCATCAACTACCAGGCTGACGAAAAGGCTGCGCTCGGCGTGCTCGAGCAAGTCCGCACCCTCGGTGCGCTAGCCATTGCGGTACGGGCCGATGTCAGCATCGAAGACGAAGTCATCGCGCTGTTCCATCGGGTAGACAGTGAACTGGGCCGGGTCACCGCGCTGGTGAACAACGCCGGCACCGTCGGGCAAAAGTCCCGGGTCGACGAAATGTCCGAGTTCCGCATTCTCAAGATCATGAAAACCAACGTCCTGGCGCCGATCCTTTGTGCCAAGCACGCGATCCTGCGCATGTCGCCCAGACACGGCGGGCAGGGCGGCAGCATCGTCAACGTGTCTTCGGTGGCCTCGCGTTTGGGCTCACCCAATGAATATGTCGACTACGCCGCCTCCAAAGGTGCGCTGGACACCTTCACCATCGGTCTGTCCAAGGAAGTGGCGGGCGAGGGAATTCGGGTCAACGCCGTGCGCCCGGGCTACATCTACACCGATTTCCATGCCTTGAGCGGCGATCCGGACCGGGTCAGCAAACTGGAATCGGCGATTCCGATGGCCCGGGGCGGGCGTCCGGATGAGGTGGCGGAGGCGATTGTCTGGTTGCTGTCGGACAAGGCTTCTTATGCGACGGGGACGTTTGTTGATCTTGGTGGTGGGCGTTAGTTCCTGAGACAGACGTTGTCTGCTCTGGCCTCATCGCGAGCAAGCTCGCTCCCACAATGGATCTCAACTGCTCACAAATCTTGTGTGTACGGAGAAACCTGTGGGAGCGAGCTTGCTCGCGATAGCCATTTATCAAACGACATGGCGCTGTCAGAACGAGCGCACAATCCGCCCGAGCGTCTCCATCGCCTTTTCCGCAGCCTCATCCCAAGGGCTCCCATAATTCAACCGAATACAATTCCTGAACCGCTGCGCCGGTGAAAAGATCGGCCCCGGCGCAATGCTGATTCCCTGCGCCAACGCCATCTGAAACAACTTCAGCGAATCCATCTGCTCCGGCAATTCCAGCCACAAAAAGTACCCGCCCGCCGGTTGGCTGACCCGCGTTTGCGCGGGAAAATAGCGGGCGATGGCGGCGAGCATGGCGCTTTGCTGGTCTTCCAGCGCGTGGCGCAATTTACGCAGGTGCCGGTCGTAGCCGCCGTGTTGCAGGTAATCGGCGATGGCGGCCTGGGCTGGCATCGAGGCACAGAGTGAGGTCATGAGTTTCAGTCGTTCGATTTTCTGCGCATAGCGCCCGGCGGCAACCCAGCCGATGCGGTAGCCGGGGGCCAGGCTCTTGGCGAACGAGCCGCAGTGCATCACCAGGCCTTCGGTATCAAAGGCCTTGGCCGGTTTCGGTGCTTGCTGGCCGTAATACAGTTCGGCGTAGACATCGTCTTCGATCAGCGGCACCTGGTGGCGGCGCAGCAGTTCCACAAGCTGCTGTTTCTTTGCCTCGGGCACGGTTGCACCCATGGGGTTCTGGAAGCTGGTCATGCACCAGCAGGCCTTGATCGGATGGCGCTCCAGGGTTTGCTCGAGCACACCGAGGTCAATGCCGTCGCGCGGGTGCACGGGGATTTCCACGGCCTTGAGCTTCAGGCGTTCGAGCACTTGCAGGCAGGCGTAGAACGCCGGGGCTTCGATGGCTACCAGGTCGCCGGGTTGGGTCACCGCTTGCAGGCACAGGTTGAGGGCTTCCAGCGCGCCATTGGTGATCAGCAGTTCTTCCATGGGCAGCATCAGCCCGCCGACCATGTAGCGCAGGGCGATTTGCCGGCGCAGCTGCGGGTTGCCCGGCGACATGTCGGTGACCACCATGCGCGGGTCCATCTCGCGGCTGGCGCTGGCCAGGGAGCGGGACAAGCGTTGCAGGGGAAACAGGGTCGGGCTGGGGAACGCCGAGCCGAAGGGCACGGTGTTCGGGTCCTTGATCGAGTCCAGCACCGAGAACACCAGTTCGCTGACGTCGACTTCCGTTGACTCGTTGACCTCATTGCTGATCACCGGCTCGGAAAACGGCCGGGGTGCGTGGGCGTTGACGAAATAGCCGGAGCGCGGACGGGCGCGGATCAGTCCACGACGTTCCAGCAGGTAGTAGGCCTGGAACACCGTCGACGGGCTGACACCGTAGGTCTGGCTGGCGTAGCGCACCGACGGCACACGCTGGCCCGGGCCGAGGACGCCGGAGCGGATCAGTTCTGCGATGTCGTCGGCGAATTTTTCGTAGCGTTTCATCGAGTGCCCGGAAGGTTGTCATTCAAGAAAATCGAGGTGAGTTCATCGCGGGCAAGTCGAATCGTCGCACCGCGATGGCAGCAACACAGTCTAAGGGCTCAGCGATTCATCGGCGCAACAAACCGGCTCTTCGCCACGCTGTAGACGTCGGGCTCATCGCTGTCGACCACCTTGAAGCCGATGCTCTGCGAACTGCTGGCCGGCCGCTCCGAGAGCATCGCCACCGACACCGGCACATCGACAATCTCCCCCGGCGCCAGGCTCAACCCGGTCTTGCCCCGCAACTCGAAACCATCGGCATCGACCAGGCGCAATTGGTAGTCCTGACGCTGCTGGGTCTTGTTGATCACCTTCAGACTGTAGATGTTTTCGATCTGCCCCTGGCTGTTCTCGCGGAACAGGCCACGGTCCTTACTGACGTCGAGCGACACCATCGGCCGTTCCACCAGGGCCACCACCAGGGCGGCGATCATCACCAGCAGCACGGCGGTGTAGCCGATCAGGCGCGGACGCAGCAGTTGGGTCTTGCCACCCTGCAACTGATGTTCGGACGTATAGCTGATCAATCCTCGGGCGTAGCCCATTTTGTCCATGATCGAATCACAGGCGTCGATGCACGCGGCGCAACCGATGCACTCCATCTGCAAGCCATCGCGAATGTCGATGCCGGTCGGACAGACCTGTACGCAGAGCTGGCAATCGATGCAATCGCCCAAACCGGCCTCGGCGGGTTTGACTTCGCGTTTGCGCGGACCACGGTTTTCACCTCGGGCCACGTCGTAGGAAATGGTCAGGGTGTCCTTGTCGAACATCACGCTCTGGAACCGCGCGTAGGGGCACATGTGCATGCAAACCGCTTCACGCAGCCAACCGGCATTGATGTAGGTGGCGCCGGTAAAAAACAGCACCCAGAACAGGCTGACGCCACTCATTTGCAAGGTCAGCAGCTCTTCGGCCAGTGGCCGGATCGGTGTGAAGTAGCCAACGAAGGTCAGGCCGGTCAACAGGCTGATGACCAGCCACAAGGTGTGCTTGGCCGCTCGACGCATCAGTTTGTTCAGGCCCCACGGCGCGGCTTGTAACTTGATCCGCTGGTTGCGCTCGCCCTCGGTGATCTTCTCGCACCACATGAAGATCCAGGTCCACGAACTTTGCGGGCAGGTGTAGCCGCACCAGACCCGTCCCGCGAACACGGTGATCGCAAACAGGCCGAAGGCGGCAATGATCAACAACGCCGAGAGCAGGATGAAATCCTGCGGCCAGAAAGTCGCGCCGAAGATATGGAATTTGCTTTCGGAAAGATCCCAGAGCACCGCCTGGCGGCCACCCCAGTTCAACCACACGGTGCCGAAGAACAGCAAAAACAGAAAACCCGCACCGCTGATGCGCAGGTTGCGGAACAGCCCGGTGAAGCTGCGGGTATGGATGTGGTTGTCGCTGGATTTGGCCTTCATCTTCGGACGCAAAGGCTCGAATGTTTCTACGGTTCGGACGGGGATTCTCTCGCTCATGGTCTTTCGCTCATCAGCCTCCATCAGGCATGAGCACTATGAGTGGCGATCTGTTTGCATAACAGACTCAGGTATTGCATTAAAAAGCGGATCAGATGGTGCTGGACGCACGGCCTGCGACAACTTGAAGCACCCGCCGCAGAACGGTGCAAACGCCTATCCACAATAGCTGCGGCGGATGTTGATCAACGTCAGTCAAATCACCGAATCACTGGCGGTGGCTTTCAAATGCCGGCGTTGCGGCCGGGCTGGGCAGTGAGGCAGTGAGGCAGTGAGGCAGTGAGGAGACAGCGTTGGGGCAAACGGGAATGGATTGTTCATTGTTCAAACCTCCACTGGCACATGGCGTGAGTCGTGCTTAAGTAGGTGGACTAGTGGGTTAACCGCTGCGCCAAAGACTTGATTGCGCAAATTGCAGATGAAACTTTCCCGGCGACTGTCGCTCGGAACCTAAGTAAGTGCATCCCGGGGCGGACAGTCCAGCGGGATGGTGACCAGACACACGCGCGTCCATGGGGCGTCAGGAGAGAGGCTCGATGACGGCTGAAAAACCGACTGAGTTGAGCTACAACCCGCACATGCCGCTGTCGCAGGCGTTGTTGCTGCCGCGTATCGTCATGGAAAACATCATGCCGACCCTTGAAGGCGGGCAATTCGCGGTCAAGGCCGTGGTGGGGCAGGACGTGGTGGTGACCGCCAAGGTGTTTGCCGACGGGCATGACAAACTGGCGGTTCGCGTGCGTTGGCGGGCCGAGGATGAGGACGTCTGGCAAAGCGCGGTCATGGACGATCTGGGCAACAACGGTTGGCAAGGGCAGTTCCGTGTCGACAGCCAGGGCCGTTATCTGTTCTGTATCGAAGCCTGGATCGATCAGTTCGCCAGTTTTTGCTACGAACTGGAAAAGAAGCATACGGCGGCGGTGCCCGTCAGCCTGGAGCTGCAGGAAGGGCGAATTCAAGTGCAACAAGCCGCCGAGCGCAGCGAAGGGCCACTCAGCGAGCAACTGGCGGCCTTGCACCATGAGCTGTCAGGACTGCTCGAAGCCGAGCAGGTCGCGCTGTTTTTGCACCCGCGTAGTGCCGACCTCATGGCCCGCGCGAATCATCGTGCTTTCCTGAGCCTGAGCCCGGAGTACCCGGTGGATGTGGAGCGCGAACTGGCGCAGTTCGCCAGTTGGTATGAGTTGTTCCCGCGTTCGATCACCGACAATCCGGCGCGCCACGGCACCTTCAATGACGTGCATTCACGGCTGGCGATGATTCAGGACATGGGCTTCGACGTGCTGTATTTCCCGCCGATCCACCCGATCGGGCGCAGCTACCGCAAAGGCCCGAACAACTCCCTGACGGCGGGCCCCGATGATCCGGGCAGTCCTTATGCAATCGGCAGCGAAGAGGGCGGGCACGAGGCGATTCACAAGCAGTTGGGCACGCGCGAAGACTTTCGCCGACTGGTGGCGGCCGCCGCGGCCCATGGCCTGGAAATCGCCCTCGACTTCGCCATCCAGTGTTCCCAGGACCACCCTTGGCTCAAGCAACACCCCGGCTGGTTCAACTGGCGGCCGGACGGCACGATCAAATATGCCGAGAACCCACCGAAGAAATACCAGGACATCGTCAACGTCGACTTCTATGCCCCCGAGGCGATTCCGGGCCTGTGGGTGGAACTGCGCGACATCGTGGTGGGCTGGGTCGAGGAGGGTGTGAAGATCTTCCGCGTCGATAACCCGCACACCAAGCCTTTGCCGTTCTGGCAGTGGCTGATCGCCGATGTACGGGCGTTGTACCCCGAGGTGATCTTCCTCGCTGAAGCCTTTACCACCCCGGCAATGATGGCGCGCCTGGGCAAGGTCGGTTATTCCCAGAGCTACACCTATTTTACCTGGCGCAACACCAAGGCCGAACTGGCGACCTACTTCACTGAACTCAACGAATCGCCATGGCGCGAATGCTACCGGCCGAACTTTTTCGTCAATACACCGGACATCAACCCGGCGTTCCTCCATGATTCAGGGCGCCCCGGGTTCCTCATCCGCGCCGTGTTGGCGACCATGGGTTCAGGCTTGTGGGGCATGTATTCGGGTTTCGAGTTGTGCGAGTCGGCGCCGGTGCCGGGCAAGGAGGAGTACCTTGACTCCGAGAAGTACGAGATCCGCCCCAGAGACTTCAACGCGCCGGGCAACATCATTGCCGAGATCGCCCAGCTCAACCGCATTCGCAGGCAGAACCCGGCGTTGCACACACATCTGGGACTGAAGGTCTACAACGCCTGGAACGACAACATCCTGTACTTCGGCAAACGCAGCTTTGACGGCGGCAATTTCATTCTGGTGGCGGTCAGCCTCGATCCGCACAACGTACAGGAAGCGAGCTTTGAGTTGCCGTTGTGGGAAATGGGCCTGCCCGATGACGCCAGCACCCAGGGCGAAGACCTGATGAATGGTCATCGCTGGACCTGGCACGGCAAGCAGCAATTCATGCGGATCGATCCGGCGTACCAGCCGTTCGGGATTTGGAGGATAACTGCTTAAACGCAAAACCTGTGGGAGCGAGCTTGCTCGCGATAGCAATTTTGTGGGCAACCTCTTTGTTGAATGTTCAATTGTCATCGCGAGCAAGCTCGCTCCCACAGAAATCTCATTGCGTTTGACTCGAGTGATCAGCCCGGCGGAACTTTCGAATTCACCAGGAGTTTCACATGGCGAAGAAACCCAAGGCAGCCACGTTCATCAAGGACCCGCTCTGGTACAAGGACGCGGTGATCTATCAAGTTCATGTCAAATCGTATTTCGACTCCAACAACGACGGAATTGGCGATTTTCCCGGCCTCATCGCCAAGCTCGACTACATCGCCGACCTTGGGGTCAACACCATCTGGTTGTTGCCGTTCTATCCCTCGCCACGGCGCGATGACGGTTACGACATCGCCGAGTATCGCGGCGTGCACAGTGACTACGGCACCATGGCCGATGCCAGGCGTTTCATTGCCGAGGCACACAAACGCGGCCTGCGGGTGATCACCGAACTGGTCATCAACCACACTTCCGACCAGCACCCGTGGTTCCAGCGCGCACGCAAGGCCAAAAAGGGTTCGGCCGCCCGGGACTTCTACGTGTGGTCCGATGACGATCAGAAATACGACGGCACCCGCATCATTTTCCTCGACACCGAAAAGTCCAACTGGACCTGGGACCCGGTCGCCGGCCAATACTTCTGGCACCGCTTCTACTCCCACCAGCCGGACCTGAATTTCGATAACCCGCAAGTCATGAAGGCGGTGCTGTCGGTGATGCGTTACTGGCTCGACATGGGCATCGACGGCTTGCGCCTGGACGCCATTCCTTATCTGATCGAACGCGACGGTACCAACAACGAGAACCTGCCGGAAACCCACGACGTCCTGAAAAAGATCCGCGCCGAAATCGACGCCAACTACCCCGATCGCATGCTGCTGGCCGAGGCCAATCAATGGCCGGAGGACACCCAGTTGTACTTCGGTGACACCGATAAAAAAGGCTTGAATGGCGACGAATGCCACATGGCCTTTCACTTTCCGTTGATGCCGCGCATGTACATGGCGCTGGCTCAGGAAGATCGCTTCCCGATTACCGACATTCTGCGCCAGACCCCGGATATTCCGGCCAATTGCCAGTGGGCGATTTTCCTGCGCAACCACGATGAGCTGACCCTGGAGATGGTCACCGACAAGGAGCGCGACTACCTGTGGAATTACTACGCTGCCGACCGCAGGGCGCGGATCAATCTGGGGATTCGCCGCCGTCTGGCGCCTTTGGTGGAGCGCGACCGCCGTCGGGTCGAGCTGCTCAATAGCCTGCTACTGTCGATGCCCGGCACGCCAACCCTGTACTACGGCGATGAAATCGGCATGGGCGACAACATCTACCTCGGTGACCGCGACGGCGTACGCACGCCGATGCAATGGTCCATCGACCGCAACGGCGGTTTCTCCCGCGCCGACCCGGCCAGCCTGGTGCTGCCACCGATCATGGACCCGCAATATGGCTACCTGTCGGTCAACGTCGAAACCCAKGCTGGCGACCCGCATTCGCTGTTGAACTGGACCCGGCGCATGCTTGCCGTGCGCAAGCAATCCWAGGCCTTCGGGCGCGGTACGTTGAGGATGCTTTCACCCAGCAACCGACGGATTCTGGCCTACACCCGTGAATACACCGGGGTGGATGGCAAGCACGAAGTCATTCTGTGCGTGGCCAATGTGTCGCGCAGTGCCCAGGCCGCCGAGCTGGATTTGTCGGCCTACGTCGGCATGGTGCCGGTGGAAATGCTCGGGGGTAACGCGTTCCCGCCGATCGGCCAGCTGAATTTCCTCCTGACGCTGGCGCCCTACGGCTTTTACTGGTTCGGCCTCGCCGCGGAAAACCAGATGCCGAGCTGGCACGTGGAGCCCGCACAAAGCCTGCCGGACTTCACCACGCTGGTGCTGAAAAAACGCATGGAAGAGCTGCTCGAAGCGCCGTCACGCACCATGCTGGAGCAAAGCATCCTGCCGAACTGGTTGCAGAATCGCCGCTGGTTCGCCGGCAAGGACGCCGCCATTGAACGGGTCGATCTGGCCTATGGCGTGCGTTTCGGCGATCCGCAGCATCCGGTGCTGTTCAGTGAGATCAATGTCACCAGTGCTGGCCAGGTCAGTCGCTACCAGTTGCCGTTCGGCTTTATTTCCGAGGATCAGGTCGGTACTCCGTTGCCGCAGCAGTTGGCGTTGTCGCGGGTACGGCGTGGACGTCAGGTCGGCCTGATCACCGATGCCTTCAGCCTGGACACCTTTGTGCATGCCGTATTACAGGGCATTCAGGCCGGCACCGTGTTGGCATCCAGTGATGGCGACATTCGCTTCGAGTCCACCGCGGAACTTGAAAAACTCGGCCTCAATGCCGAGTCCCCGGTGCGCTACCTGTCGGCCGAGCAGTCCAACAGCTCGGTGGTGATCGGCAACAGCCTGGTGCTTAAACTGATCCGCAAGGTCGCCTCAGGCGTGCATCCGGAACTGGAAATGAGCGCGTATCTGACCAACGCCGGGTTCGGCAATATTTCGCCATTGCTGGGGGCCGTGGTGCGCCGGGATGCGGCAGGTGAAGACAACCTGCTGATGATCGCCCAAGGCTATCTGAGCAATCAGGGCGACGCCTGGGAGTGGACGCAGAACAACCTTGAGCGGGCGCTGCGCGATGAGCTGGCCGACGCCGTGTCCGAGCAGGAACAACACTACAACGCCCTCGGCGAACTGAAAGATTTCGCCGGTATGCTCGGTCGGCGCCTGGGGGAAATGCATCAGGTACTGGCAGCGCCGAGTGTCAACCCGGACTTCCTGCCGCAGGTCACCACGCAGAAAGAAGCTCAGGCTACGGCCAAGGATGTTGCGGCACAAATCGAGCATGCATTGAGCTTGCTCGAGCAGCATAAAAATCAACTGAACACGGCGGACCAGACCCTGGTCAGCCGTTTACAGGACAACAAAAAAGTCATTCTCAGTCATGTGCAAGAGTTGGGCAAAAAGACCGCGGGCGGCTTGCGTATTCGCGTGCACGGCGACCTGCATCTGGGGCAGGTGCTGGTGATCAAGGGCGATGCCTACCTGATCGACTTCGAAGGCGAACCGGCGCGACCATTGCATGATCGACGGTGCAAACACAGCCCGTACAAGGATGTCAGCGGTGTGCTGCGTTCCTTCGACTATGCGGCGGCGATGGCGATCAATGTGCAGAGCCTCGATAACACCTCGTCAGCCGCTGCCGCGCGCTTGCGGGTCACCGATCGCTACTTGAGCGAGGCGCGGCAAGCATTTGTCGACGCTTATCGGCTAGCGGCAGCTACTCTTGCCCATGCATGGCAAGATCCCGAAGGCGAGGATGCCGCGCTGGCGTTGTTCGGTCTGGAGAAGGCGGCGTACGAAGTGGCCTATGAGGCGGAAAATCGCCCCACCTGGTTGCCCGTCCCGTTGCACGGTTTATATGGATTATTGAGTGGGCTTAAACCCTTTTCCGATCTTGGTGGAGAGTAGTCATGAGTGTCTCGAACAAGGAACAGGGTCATCACAAAGAAGCGCTGCTGCCCAGCGCGCGGGATATCGACGCATTGGTGCGCGCCGAGCATATCGACCCTTTTGCGATTCTCGGCCCTCACGCCGATGGCGTCGGCGGGCAGTTCATTCGCGCTTATCTGCCGGGCGCCCTGAGTGTAGAAGTGCTGGCCCGGGACTCGGGCGAAGCGCTTGGGAATCTTCAAGCCACAGAGACACCGGGGTTGTTTGTCGGGCATTTCCAGCGTGCGCTGGCGTATCTGCTGCGCACCCGTTGGGCCGGCGGCGAGCAAACCGCGGAAGATCCTTACAGCTTCGGCCCGTTGTTGGGCGAAATGGATTTGTACCTGTTTGCCGAAGGCAATCACCGCGACCTCAGTGCGTGCCTGGGCGCGCAACTCAAGACTGTGGACGGCGTCGACGGCGTGCGTTTCGCAGTGTGGGCGCCGAATGCCCGGCGGGTGTCGGTGGTCGGTGATTTCAACGTCTGGGACGGACGCCGGCATCCGATGCGCCTGCGTCATCCCACTGGCGTCTGGGAGTTGTTCATCCCGCGTCTGCGAGCCGGGGACACCTACAAATACGAGATTCTCGGCGCCCACGGCATTCTGCCCTTGAAGGCTGATCCCGTGGCACTGGCCACCAGCCTGCCACCGGACACCGCCTCGAAAGTCGCTTCACCCTTGAACGTCGACTGGCAGGATCAGGACTGGATGCTGGCCCGGAGCGACCGCCACCGGGTGACTGCGCCCTTGTCGATCTACGAATTGCACGCCGGCTCATGGCAATGTGAGCTGGATGACCTGGGCGAAGTGGCCCGCCAGTACACCTGGCCCGAATTGACCGAGCGACTGATTCCCTATGTAAAAGACCTGGGTTTTACCCACATCGAACTGATGCCGATCATGGAGCACCCGTTCGGCGGTTCGTGGGGCTATCAGTTGTTGTCGCAATTCGCGCCGAGTGCGCGGTATGGCACGCCGGACGAGTTCGCCGCCTTCGTCAACGCCTGCCATGTGGCCGGGCTCGGGGTGATCCTCGATTGGGTGCCGGCGCATTTCCCCACCGATACCCATGGCCTGGCCCAGTTCGACGGCACGGCGTTGTACGAGTACGGCAACCCCCAGGAAGGTTTCCACCAGGACTGGGACACGCTGATCTACAACCTGGGGCGCACCGAAGTGCACGGCTACATGCTGGCGTCGGCGCTGCACTGGCTCAAGCATTTCCACGTTGACGGCCTGCGGGTCGATGCGGTGGCCTCGATGCTGTACCGCGACTACTCGCGCAAGGCTGGCGAATGGGTGCCGAACCGCCATGGCGGGCGAGAGAACCTCGAAGCCATCGACTTCCTGCGCCACCTCAATGACGTAGTGGCCCTGGAAGCGCCTGGTGCATTGGTCATCGCCGAAGAATCCACCGCCTGGCCGGGTGTCAGCCAGGGCACGCAACAGGGCGGCCTGGGCTTTGCCTACAAATGGAACATGGGCTGGATGCACGATTCGCTGCACTACATCCAGCAAGATCCGGTGTACCGCGCCCATCACCATAACGAGTTGAGTTTCGGCCTGGTGTATGCCTGGTCCGAGCGCTTCATCCTGCCGATTTCCCATGATGAAGTGGTGCACGGCAAACACTCGCTGATCGACAAGATGCCCGGCGACCGCTGGCAGAAATTCGCCAACCTGCGGGCCTACCTGAGTTTCATGTGGGCGCATCCGGGCAAGAAATTGCTGTTCATGGGCTGTGAGTTCGGCCAGTGGCGCGAGTGGAACCACGACCAGCAGCTGGACTGGTACCTGTTGCAATACCCCGAGCACAAGGGCGTGCAGAAACTGGTGTCTGACCTCAATCGTTTGTACCGCGAAGAGCCGGCGCTGCACGAGCAGGACGATGTGCCGCAGGGTTTCCAATGGCTGATCGGCGATGACGCGATCAACAGCGTTTATGCGTGGCTGCGCTGGAGCAAGGACGGCCGGCCTGTGCTGGTGGTGGCCAACTTTACGCCGGTGCCGCGCGAGGCTTATCGCGTCGGGGTGCCGTTTGCCGGGCAGTGGAGTGAAGTGCTCAACAGCGATTCGTCGATCTATGCCGGTTCCAACTACGGCAACAGTGGCGGGGCGGTGGCCGAGGAAACGCCGAGCCATGGGCAGGCGTTGTCACTGGTGCTGAATTTGCCGCCGTTGGCGGTGTTGATGTTAAGGCCGCAGGGCTGATCCGAAGTCGGCGGTGCTGCTATTCGCGAGCAGGCTCGCTCCCACACTGGATTGATGTCGTACTCAAAACCCGTGTGGGAGCGGGCCTGCCCGCGAAGGGGCCGGTGCAGTCGACGCCGACATTTGGCGCCTGGCAATGAATGGCGGTGATTCAGAGATGCACTTCCACCGCCAACGGCAAATGGTCGGACAGGTGCGTCCACGGCTTGTGCCCGAGTATTTGCGGCTCATGGCTGCTGGCGTTGCGCAGGTAGACGCGGTCCAGGCGCAACAAGGGAAACCGCGCGGGGTAGGTTTTGGCCGGGCGGCCATGGTGGCGTTCGAAGGCTTCGTGCAGATAATCGCGACGGGCCAGGGCGGCATTGCCCTGCAGCTGCCAGTCGTTGAAGTCGCCGGCAATGATCACCGGCGCATCATCCGGCAGGGACTCGAGGAGTTGGCAGAGCAACTGCAACTGCAGCTGGCGATGACTTTCCAGCAGGCTGAGGTGCACGCAAATGGCATGTACTTCGTTATGTCCCGGCACGTCCAGTACGCAGTGCAGCAAGCCGCGACGTTCCGGGCCGGTAATGGAAACATCCAGGTTTCGGTACTCGCGGATCGGGTATTTCGACAGCAAGGCATTGCCATGATGACCGTCGGGATAGACGGCATTGCGTCCATAGGCGAAGTCGCCCCACATGCTGTCGGCGAGAAATTCGTACTGCGAGGTTTGTGGCCAATCGTTGTAGCGGGAGGAATACCGGTCGTGTTCGCCGACGACTTCTTGCAGAAACACCAGGTCTGCCGACGTACTGCGCACCGCTTCACGCAACTCCGGGAGGATGAAGCGCCGGTTGAGTGCGGTAAACCCCTTATGGGTGTTGACCGTCAGCACGCGAAGTCGATGAATCGCCGGGGGTGTGTTCAACGGCGTTGATTGGGCTAGCTGCCGTTTTGAATGACTGGCCACATCCACTCCTCTGATTCAGGGCTGCTTATGTATGCGACTGATGCGTCGGCAGGCAGTTCAGTCTGACGGGGTGCGCTTTCAAACCAACACGATTTCATAAGGCAAACGGATACGCTCGAGCAGCGCCCGTGGCAGCAATGGCGCGAGACCGATGGCCGGTTCGCCGTCGAGTTGGCTGGCGTAGGCGTGGATGGCGTGGCTCTTGCGGGCGACGGTCCAGGTATCGAGGCGCACCTTGCGTGCACGATGCCAGGGAATCAGCTCCCGGTCCCGTGCCGGCCAGTGCCAGGCCCAGAGCGGTACGTCGTTGTAGGATGCCCCTGCGTTGGCCGCCGCCCTGGCGCTGGCCCGGCCGACGGTGTCGTGGTCGACGTTGCCGTCCTCGCACCAGGTGCTGAACACCACATCACCGGGGCGCAGGTAGCGCGCGATGAATCGGGCGATCTGTTCTTCGTGTTCCACCAGGGCATTGTCGGTAAACCCGCCACGAATCCATTTCAGGCTGTGCATCGGCAAACCGAGTCGGCGGATGGCTTCCACGCTTTCCTGGGGACGAAATACGCTGAGCCGTTTTTCCGACCACTGCCGAGAGCCTGGATGGCTGGCGCTGCCGTCGGTGATCGAGATCAATTGCAGCGGGTGGCCCAGGTTGCTGAGCAATTGCAGCAGGCCGCCGCAGGTCACGACCTCATCGCCGGGGTGCGGGGCAATGAGCACCGCGCGTGCGCCGGTGGGCACCAGGGATTGGGTGCTGATGACCGGGATGCTGTCCAGTTGCGGGGCACTGTTCCAGACTTGTGATGCCAGGCTGGCTTCGCTGACGGAAACGGATTTCATGGGGATTACGTCCTTGTTGTGTTTCGCCTTCAGTCGTGCGCGAGTCAAGCCCGGCCGACCCGTGAGGGCTGGTGGATAGCGTGGTGCGACAAGCCCGACCCTTGATGGCCGCGAATCGAGTATTGCTCATGTAACGCTATTCGTCGCATCGCGAACTTAACCAATATGATTTTTCCGCTCTACGGCAGTGGCGCCGTGATTTTTCAACCTCGTCGTTACTCTTCTTCCTCATGCTGCAACTCGAACAGCAGCAACGAACGGCCGGTGACCGAGTACTCGTGGCCAAACTCGAAGCGCTCCTGGCCGTGGATCGACGGCTGGTTGGTGTCGATCATGCACGTCCAGAAACCACCGTCAGGCACTTCCGGTAGCCGGAAATTGACGATGTCGTGATGCGCGTTGACCACCAGCATCAACGTTGCGTCGGCGCCTTTGCGGCGAATGCCGGTTTCCTGGGCGCGACCATCAAGCAGCATGCCCAGGCAACGATTGTGCGCATCGTGCCAATGTCTGGTGGTCATTTCCGTGCCGTCCGGCGCCAGCCAGGTCACGTCCTTGACGCCGATGTCCTCGTTGTAATTACCCACCAGGAAACGCCCGCGCCGCAGGATCGGATAGGTCAGGCGCAACTTGATCAGGCGTTTGACGAACTTGAGCAGGGCCTTGCCGTCTTCGCTGAGGTCCCAGTTGACCCAGCCTATCTCGCTGTCCTGGCAGTACGCATTGTTGTTGCCGTCCTGGGTGCGGGCGAACTCGTCGCCAGCCACCAGCATCGGCGTGCCCTGGGCCAGCAGCAGGGTGGCGAAGAAATTGCGCATCTGCCGATGGCGCAATGCGTTGATGTCGGGATCGTCGGTGGGGCCTTCGACGCCGTGGTTCCAGGACAGGTTGTTGTTGCTGCCGTCCTGATTGTTTTCGTCGTTGGCTTCGTTGTGCTTGTCGTTGTACGACACCAGGTCGTTGAGGGTGAAGCCGTCATGGGCGGTGACGAAGTTCACCGATGAATAGGGGCGGCGACCACGCTGATTGAACATCTCGCCTGACGCGGTCAGGCGGCTGGCAAAGTCCGCCAGTTGGCCGTCGTCGCCTTTCCAGAAGGCGCGCACGGTGTCGCGGAACTTATCGTTCCACTCGACCCAGCCCGGGGGGAAGTTGCCCACCTGATAACCGCCGGGGCCACAGTCCCAGGGTTCGGCGATCAGTTTGACCTGACGCAACACCGGGTCCTGGCGGCAGGCCACGAGGAAACTGTGGCGCTCGTCGAAGCCATCGTGGTATCGCCCGAGGATGGTCGCCAAGTCGAAGCGGAAGCCGTCCACATGCATTTCCGAGGCCCAGTAGCGCAGGGAGTCGGTGACCATTTGCAGCACGCACGGATGGCTCAGGTCCAGGGTGTTGCCGGTGCCGGAATCGTTGATATAGAAGCGCTTGTCATCGGGCTTGAGGCGGTAGTAGGACGCATTGTCGATACCGCGCATGGACAGGGTCGGGCCTTGCTCGTTGCCCTCGGCGGTGTGGTTGTAGACCACGTCGAGGATCACCTCCAGATTGGCTTCGTGCAGGTGCGCGACCATTTCCTTGAATTCGGCGATCTTGCCACTGGCCAGGTAACGCGGGTCGGGGGCGAAGAACGCGATGCTGTTGTAGCCCCAGTAATTGGTCATGCCCTTGTGCAGCAGGTGCTGGTCATTGACGAAAGCGTGGATCGGCAGCAACTCCACGGTCGACACGCCGAGCTTGCGGATGTGCTCCATCACATCATCGACCATCAACCCGGCAAAGGTGCCGCGCAGGTTTTCGGGAACGGCAGGGTGACGCATGCTGAAGCCGCGCACATGGGTTTCATAGATGATTGTCTTGTCCCACGGCACGCTGACGCGATGATCGTGGCCCCAGGTGTGCGCCGGGTCGATGACCTTGCATTTGGGCACGAAGGGCGCGCTGTCCCGTTCATCGAAGCTGAGGTCGGCCTCGGGGTGGCCGATGGTGTAGCCGAACAGCGCTTCGGACCATTTCAGCTTGCCGACCAGTTGTTTGGCGTAGGGGTCGATCAGCAGTTTGTTGGGGTTGAAGCGATGGCCGTTGGCCGGGTCGTACGGACCGTACACGCGATAGCCGTAGATCAACCCCGGATGGGCGTCGGGCAGGTAGCCGTGATAGATCTCGTCGGTGTATTCGGGCAGTTCGATGCGTTCGAGTTCCACCTCGCCGGTGTCGTCGAACAGGCACAGTTCAACTTTGGTGGCGTGGGCGGAAAACAGCGCGAAGTTGACGCCCAGGCCATCCCAGGTGGCACCCAGCGGAAAGGGCAGGCCTTCGCGGATTCGCGTGGCTTCGGCACGCGGGGCTGGCGCTGAGGCTTTCTTCGGACTGGTCATAGGTACTCCCACAAATACTTGTCAGTACTGCAACCTGTGGGAGCGAGCTTGCTCGCGATAGCGGTGTGTCAGTCCACATGGGTGTTGAATGGTGGACCGATATCGCGAGCAAGCTCGCTCCCACAGTTTTTCAGGGCGAGCATTACCCAACGTGGCAAGCGGACTCGGCACCCCTTCAATCAGGTCAAACGGCGTGCGCCTCAAACCGCCGGCGGTTTTCGCGCAGCCCGGGGCTTTTTCTCGACTGCCTTTTCTCCGGGCGGAATGACTTTCGAAGCTGCCGCAGGTTTGGCCTTGGCTTTCGGCGCAGCGGTCTTGCCATTGAGGGTCTTGTCCGGGCTGAGTTTTGCGTCTGCGGTTTTCTTCGGCGCTGTCTTGCTGGCGGGGGCCTTCGGTGACTTTTTCGGTGCCAGGGCTTCGGCTTCTGCCAGTTTGCGCGCCATCTCCCAGTGGCGGGCTTCCTGGCCCTCGGGTTTTCCTTCGGATTCCCAGATCTGATAGGCGAATTCGCGGATGCGTTTATCGTCGGTACTCATCGCAATGCTCCTGAACTGAACTCAAGTGTGGGTAGTTTGAATAAAGAGATTGACCGGGAAATCCCCCAGCGCGGCGCTGACCAGCAGCTCCCTGTGTTGTGTGACTGCGACGCCGGAAAAAAGTCCCTGCAGATTTTCGTCAGGGACGGTGAACGGCAATTTGACCCGGGTATCGCCCCACAGCGGCGCGTTGACCTGTGGTTCGGCACCGTTTTCCAGCAGCTCGGCACAACGTATCGGCACAATCACGATGGCGCGTGTTCCCTCCCGTTCACGGACAAAACCCAGCACTCGATGGGCCTCGCTGCCCACCACTTCCAGGGCCTGGTAAGTGCCACGCCGAAACAGCTCGGCATGCTCGGCACGCAAACCCAGGGTGCGCGCAATCAAGGCCTGCTTGATGCGCCCGTCACGCCAGTTCAGCAACAAGTCCGGCAGGTCCACCGCTTGCTGCAGCGCCTGCTGGCGGCTGGTGTAATCCACCGGGCGGCGGTTGTCCGGATCGACCAGGCTGAAGTCCCAGAAATCGTTACCCTGATACAGATCCGGCACGCCGGGTACGGTCATGCGCAGCAAGGTTTGCGCCAAACCGTTGAGTGCACCGGGCACGGCAATCGAACGGGCAGCCTTGGCGAGGGCCGTACGCAACAGCTCACCTTCGGGGCTGAGCAACAGGCGCTGGATGAAGTCCTCGCTCGCTTGCTCACAAGTGTCATTGGGCGCGCTCCAGCTGCTTTGCAGTTTGGCTTCGCGCAGGGCCTTGCGTTGCCATTGCCTCAGGCGTTTTGCGTAGTCTTCGAGCGCGAGCGGATTATCGAAACGCAATTGCAGAGGCCAACTGCCGAGAATTGTCTGGTACAGAATCAATTCATCGCCCGCCGAAGGCACTTGATCGTCACTGCGCAGTGGCCGGGCGAGGGTGCGCCACAGACCGATCTGGTCGGCGTACCAGTCGCTGCGCTCGCTCAATACCGCCAGCCGCGCCCGTGAATCTTCCCCGCGCTTGTGGTCGTGGGTAGCGCTGGCCAGCAGATTGTCCGGGAAGGCGTCGAGACGCTCGATGCAGGCTTGATGAAAGTCGGCAACCGGCGCACTGAACTGCTGGGTGTTGAACCCCACATCGTTGCGCGAGAGCAGGACCGCCGACCGATAGAGCGCGGTGTCTTCGACCGCTTTCGCCGCGGCCGGCGAAGTCAGTTGCTGGAAGCGTACGCAGGCGTGCTTGAGGCGTTTGCGCTGGCGACCGGCCGGGCGCTGCCGCCAGGGTTCACCGCCGAGCCAGCCGGCCAGGCAGTCGAGCACCGGCCAGTCTGCTTCGCCCAGGGTTTGCCGGGCACCGGCCATGGCCTGCTGGAAAAACACCTCGTCCTGGGCTGACCGGCCAAGGGGGCCGATGTAGGTGCGGTACACCGGGAAATGCACGATCAACGCCTGCAAGGCCCGGCGAATGGCGCCAAGGGTCAGGTCGCGGGTCATGAGATTGTCCCGGGCCACTTGCAGCAAGGCCTGGGCAACGCTTTCGAAATCCCCGGCGAGGGAGCCATTGAGGATTTGCTGACGGGCCAGTTGTGCTTCCTGGGAGAAGTCGGCGGTCCGCTCGCTGTGACGCTTCCAGCGCTCGGCCAGCGCCTGCGCACCCCTGGGGTCGGTTTGCAGCAGTGACAACTGGTTCATGAATTCGTAACCAGTGGTGCCATCCACCGACCAGTCACGAGGCAGGCTTTCACCTGCGCCGAGGATCTTTTCGACATAGATGGGCAGGTGGCGCCCCGCGGACAGGCTGTCGACCCGACGGCGCAGTTTTCGGCAGTAGCCCCGCGGGTCGGCAAGGCCGTCGATATGGTCGATGCGCAACCCGTCGATCAGCCCTTCAGCCACCAGTTGGAAGATCTTCGCATGGGTGGCTTCGAACACGGCGGGACGCTCGACGCGCAGTCCACCGAGTTCATTGATATCAAAGAAGCGCCGCCAGTTGATGTCGTCGGCGGCGGTGCGCCAACTGGCCAGGCGATAGCTCTGCCGCTCCAGCAGGTTGTGCAGGCGCTGCAAGCCCTCGCGGGTCACTGAGTCGTAGTTTTTCAGGTGCTGGTCAATGGCTTGGGCAATGGCCGGATCGCCGGTCAGGTCGCGCAGTTCTGCTTTCAGCGGTAGCGCCAGGCTGTGGGCATCGGTCTGGTAGCTCAGGGTGCTGAAGCGATCGGCCAGGGATTTGAGTTGTTCGGCCTGTTGCGTATCGAGCGGCGCATCGACCTTGAGCAGCTCGCCGTAATCCCAGGGGCAAATGGGAAAACGGTGTTCGTAGTACTCGACATGAAAGCTTCCGTGCCAGGCATCGAAGCGCAGGGGCAGGGTGCCGTCCTGCAACGCGACGCCATAGTCGCTGCCCAGAAACGGCAGGAGTAACTGGCCCTCCATCAACGGGTCGGGCGAGTGCCACTGGATGTCGAAAAATTCGCCGTAGGGGCTCAGGCGCCCCCACTCCAGCAAATCCAGCCACCAGGGATTATCACTGCCGCCGACCGCCATGTGGTTGGAGACGATATCGAGGATCAACCCCATGTTGTGCCCGTGCAGGGCACCGACCAGGCTGCGCAGCGCCGCTTCGCCGCCCAGCTCAGGATTGACCCTTGTCGGGTCCACCACGTCGTAGCCGTGCGTCGACCCGGCGCGCGCGCGCAACAGCGGGGAGGCGTAGACATGGCTGATGCCGAGACGGGCGAAGTACGGCACCAGTGGCACCGCGTCTTCCAGCGTGAAGCCTTTATGAAATTGCAGGCGCAACGTGGCGCGCAGTGGTCGGGTCGGCACTTGAGTCATCGATCACGCTCGGCCGCCTGCAGTCGCGCACAGGCGAGCAGTTCCAGACGCCGCGCGGCATCCGCTCCATCGAGCAGGGCCTCACTGTATCCGGGCAAGCGTCGCGACCAGTTCGGGTGAGTATCGATAGTGCCCGGCAGATTGGCCTGTTGTTCCACGCCAAGGGCATCTTCCAGTGGCAGCAACACCAGCGGCGAGCGGGTATGGCCGAGGAAGCGCACGCTGGCATCGAGCACCTGGTCGGTTTCGTGGGACTCTTCGCGGAAGTTCTGCGGGTCCTGGCTCAACGCCCGGCGCAGGCCCTCACGCTCGCGCTCGCGGTGCTGGCGCCATTCGATTTCAGCGCTGGCATCGACCATGCCGAGCCGGGCGTTCCAGTCGATATCGCGGCCATGCCACCAGCCGTTGAGGGTGGGCAGGTCATGGGTGCTGGTGGTCGCCAGGGCATTGTCCGGCCAGTCGAGGATGGGCTTGAAGTGCGTGTTGTCCTGCTCGAACAGCAACACCCGCATGCCGAGTATCGAACGGGCGATGAGTTTTTCCCGCAGGCCGTCCGGCACGGTGCCGAGGTCTTCGCCAAGGACGATGGCCTGGTGACGATGGGATTCCAGGGTCAGCAGACGCAGCAGATCGTCCACCGGGTAATACAGGTAGGCGCCGTCGGCCGGCGGCGAACCGTTAGGGATTACCCACAGACGCTGCAAGCCCATGACATGGTCGATGCGCAAGCCACCGGAGTGGGCGAAGTTGGCCCGCAGCATTTCGATGAAGGCCCGGAAACCATTGCGTACCAGGCCTTCGGGGGAGAACGCGGAAATCCCCCAGCCCTGGCCACTGCGGTTGAGAATGTCCGGTGGCGCACCGACGGTGAGAGAGGCGAGCAGTTCGTCCTGACGGCTCCAGGCCTGGCTGCCTCCGCCATCGGCACCGACGGCCAGATCGGCAATCAGGCCGATGCTCATGCCGCTGGCGCGGGCGGCGGTTTGCGCGCGCTCCAGGCAGCGCGTGATCAGCCACTGGCAGAAGGCGAAGAAGCCGATGCGTCCGGCATTTTCTTCGGCGAATGCCGCCAGTTCGGCGCTGCGCGGATTGCGCCAGGGTTCGGGCCACTGCCGCCAGTCGAGGTGTTCACCGCGGGCGGCGCGCGCCTCCTGGATGGCTTCGAAGCGACAGTGGTTTTCCAGCGCTTCGCCCGCCGCGTGACGAAAACTGCTGAAGTCTTCGTGCAACGGGTGTTCACCCTGGACGAAGCCTTCATATAGGGCCTGCAACAACCGATGCTTGGCTTCGGCGGCGGCCGGCCAGTCAATCAGCGGACGTTCTTGCAGCGCTTTGAATTCAATGGCCAGGCCGGTTGCATCGATGGCGGTACGCAGGGCGCGTTCGCCGAGAATGGTGCCGGGGGCGCAGTAAAGGCTGTTGAGAAACAAACGGCTGGACGGCGAATACGGGCTATAGCGTTGGGTGTCGCTTGAAAACATCGCATGCAACGGGCTGATCGCCAGCGCCTCGGCGCCACGCTCACCGGCCACCCGGGCGAGGTCCTCCAGAGCCTGGGTGTCACCAAACCCGCCATCGCCGGAGCGGCGCAATCCGTACAACTGCACGCTCAGGCCCCAGGCACGAGGAATGGGGTTATCCACGGCGTCGGCCACGCTGTAACAACGGGCCGGGGCCACCGCCAGGGTAAAGGTTTGTCCGTCGATGCCGACCTGTTGATAGCCGACCGGTACCAGCCCGGGCAGCACCGCGTTGGCGTCCAGTCTCAGGTTGAGCCGCGAACCGTCTTCGAGGTGGATTTCGCAAGGGGTTTGGGGCTCGAAATAACGCGCCAGGTCCAGGCCCACCCCCACATCGGCGGTGATCAATGGCGGCAAGTGGTGGGTCTGTTGCGCCGCTTGCAATTCCAGCAGGCTGGCGTCGATTTCCTGGGCACTGCCGGCCGGGTGGCCAAGGCCGCTCAGCACGTTGCGCAACACTGACGGCGCGACTTTTTGCGGGCGGCCGTTGGCGTCGATCCAGTCGACCGCGAGACCGGCACGGCTGGCCAGGATTTCCAGTTGCGCATCACTCATGGACGCTCTCCAAACGAGGTAGCAAAGGGGGCTGCAGCGGTGAGGCTGACGAGCGCGCAATACGGGGCAAGGGTGCCCTGGTCCAGAAGGCCGGCACTCTCTGGCGGGTATTCGAATAACCGCACGGCACCGGTCTGTGAGGTGTGGCCTACGGGCCTGTCGCTGAGGTTCAGGTCAATGCGCAGCTGGCTGCCATCGCCCAATCGCCAGGCTGCACTGACCGCGCCTTCGCCCAGCACGTCGGTGCCCAGTGCCTGGGTGCCCGGCAAGTGCGGGACGATGAGCCGGTGCCGGATCTGCAACAGTCGGCAGTACAGGTCGTGCATCTCGCTGTGGCCGATCGAGGGCAGGACAGGGCAGGACGCTGCAAATGTCTGCGGATCATTCGGGTCCGGAATGTGTTCGCGTTGACGCGAGTCCGCAAACGCGCTGAACGCCGCGAACTCGTTGCGCCGGCCGTCGCGGACTAACTTCGCCAACTCACCATGATGGCTGGTGAAAAACAGGAAGGGTTGCTCGACGGCAAACTCGTCACCCATGAACAGCAGCGGAATCATCGGCGACAGCAGCAGCAACGCCGTGGCGGCCCGCAGCGCTTGCGGGTGGGCGAGTTGATGCAGGCGCTCGCCGAACGCCCGATTGCCGATCTGGTCATGGTTCTGCAAAAACAGGATGAAGGCGTTGGGCGGCAAATGCCCGCTGGGTTCACCGCGCGCCACACCATGGCGGTTGAGATGGCCCTGGAACACGAAACCCTGGCTCAGGCAGCGCGCCAGTTGTTCGGTGGGGTTTTGCGCGTAGTCGGCGTAATAGGCGTCGGTTTCGCCGGTCAGCAATACGTGCAGGGCATTGTGGCCATCATCATTCCATTGCGCGTCGTAACCCTGTTCGAGCAGGCTGGCCTGGTTGTGTTCGTTCTCGACCATCAGCCACACATGCCGCGCCGGTCCCGTCTGCTGGCGCACCCGTAGCGCCAGTTCCTGAAGAAAATCCGGGTCCTGGATGGCGTGCACCGCGTCCAGGCGCAATCCGTCGAAACGGTATTCCAGCAGCCACATCAAGGCGTTTTCGATGAAGAAGTCCCGTACTTCGCGACGGCGCAAGTCGATTGCCGCACCCCAGGGCGTGTGTCGGTCTTCGCGAAAGAAAGCACTGGCATAACGATGCAGATAATTGCCATCCGGGCCGAAGTGGTTGTAGACCACGTCGAGAATCACCGCCAGACCGTGGCCGTGGGCGGTGTCGATCAAGTGCTTGAGTTGCTCGGGTGAGCCGTATGAAGCCTGGGGCGCGTAGGGCAGGACGCCGTCATAGCCCCAATTGCGCTCACCGGGAAACTGCGCGATGGGCATCAGTTCGATTGCGGTGACACCCAGTTCGACCAGGCGTGCCAGATGCTGCTCGACGGCAGTGAAGCCGCCGAGCGCACCGACGTGCAACTCATAAATCACCGCTTCGTTCCACGGTCGTCCCAGCCAGGTACTGTGTTGCCACGCATAGGCCAACGGATCGACCACCACGCTGGGCTGGTCAATGCCGCCGGCCTGAGCGCGGGAGGCGGGGTCGGGCACTTCCAGTTCGCCGTCGATGCTGTAGCGGTAACGCGTGCCTGCCGGGCATCGGGTGTTGCTCACGAACCAGCCATCGGCCTGGGGCAGCAACGGCAAGGACTGTCCATTTTCCAGTTCGACACTGACGTAAAACGCATCTGGCGCCCACAACGCGAATCGCGTGTGCTCTGCGTCCAGCATGATTGCGCCGTGAGGCCAGGTCTCAAGGGTCCGTAACGGCATCTTGAAAGCCTCTTACTGTTTGTTCGATTTCCCCAACGCTTTTGCCACAAGCCGTTCATAGAGTTCGGCGTAGGGTTCGACCGCCTTGCACCAGTTGAACGGCGCGGCCATGGCCCGGCAACGCATGGCGTGCAGCAGGTCGGGAAAGGCGAATACCTTGAATGCGCGACTCAGGGCTTCCTGATAGCTCTGCACCGTGGATTCATCGAACAGGAAACCGGTTACGCCGTTCTCGATGGTGTCGGCCAGGCCACCGGTATTGCGTGCCACCGGCAACGAGCCGAAGCGCTGGGCGTACATCTGGCTCAGGCCGCACGGCTCGTAACGCGACGGCATCAGCAGGAAGTCGCTGCCGGCGAACATGCGTCGGGCGTCGGTTTCGTTGAAACCGATGCGCACGCCGATCTGCCCGGGGAAACGCAGGGCCAGTTCGCGCATCGACTGTTCTTCTTCCGGCTCGCCACGGCCGATGATCGCGATCTGGCCACCGGATTTGACGATGTATTCAGAGACCGCCTCGGTGAGGTCCAGGCCTTTCTGATAAACCAGCCGCGAGACCACTGCAAACAGTGGGCCTTCGGAATGTTCCAGGCCAAACAGCTCGCGGACATGAGCGGCGTTCACGGCCTTGCCCTCCCAGTCGCCGATGCTGAACGGGCAGAACAGGTGCGGATCGGTCGCCGCATCCCAGCTTTCATCGATGCCGTTGGGAATCCCGCTGAGCAGGCCTTGCTGGGTCTTGGCGGCGAGAAAACCGTCGAGACCGCAGCCGAAATCCGGGGTAGTGATTTCCTGGGCGTAGGTCGCGCTGACCGTGGTGATGTGGCTCGAATAGGCCATGCCGGCCTTGAGGAACGACATCTTGCCGTAGAACTCCATGCCTTCTTGCTGCAGCGCGTGATGGGGGATGCCCAATTCGGGGCACGAACCCAGGCTGATCACGCCCTGGTACGCCAGGTTGTGGATGGTGAACAGGGTGGGCGTGCGCTGTCCACGCCAGTGCATATAAGCAGGGGCCAGACCGGCCGGCCAGTCATGGGCGTGCACCAGGTCCGGGCACCAGTGGATTTGCGCGAGGTTGGCGGCAATATCGGCCGCCGCCAGGCCCAGGCGGGCGAAACGGATATGGTTGTCCGGCCAGTCGCGGCCGTTGTTGGCGCCGTAGGGCGAACCTTCGCGCTCGTAGAGTTCGGGGCAGATCAGTACGTAAATGACCAAACCGTCGGGCATGTCCATGCGCCCGATCTTGCACGGTGGCAATGCAGCATGACCGCCAAGCTCACCGATGATATGAATGGGGTTCTCGCTGTGCATCACCTGCGGGTAACCCGGGATCAACACCCGCACATCGTGCAGATGGGCCATGGCCCGCGGCAGCGCTGCGGAAACGTCGCCCAGGCCACCGGTTTTCACCAGGTCGGCGATTTCCGAGGTAACGAACAAGACTTTTTTTCGGTTCGGATTCCGGTTGGCTACCGGGGTCAGCGTCCTGCTGCCTGGAACACTGACGGGTTGGGTGTTTGCGGCAGTTACGGCGCTCGACTCACCGACCTGATGAGCACGCTCTCCCTGTATTTCCATAGCCGTACTGGTCATATGAATCTCCCGTGTTGTTGATCTAATTCTTAGGTCTGGCAAACGGTGTTCCATGGCCAATTTCCGTGGCCGGGCGCAAACGCGCTACGCATCAGTGAGCAAGCGCTGCCCAATGCGCTGAAGCAGAATGGGTGAATGAGCCACTGCAAAGATTGCACCAGTCGCAACGCACCGTCTTTTCAGAGGACCGATCGGGACTGGAAAAAGTTTCGACTATTTTTCCACTTTGTGACCGGCCGGTTTCGTCTCGAGAAAATGAGTCTAGGCCAGAACTTAGAGCGGTGAAGGCCGGATGGCAAAATTGTTCGACAATCGGTTTGTAGCGGTACGGACGTGCCTGATCGAGGTGCAAATGCCCCGACGAAGTGCATGTTTTTTTGCGTTTTGGCCGCAAAAAGTCACGGGGCAGTCACATAAATGTGCGCCACGTTTTGGTGGTGGTGCACTGTTAAGGTGCAGTCTGGCCAGTCCCGCATTTGGCCGAACCACTGCCTTACTGCCCACCTTGGTGCCTTGTTATAGTTCGGGCCTCATTTTTGCCCGCAAAAGGATCACTGGCATGTCTCGGTACAGCGCGTTCAACGTCGAACTGGTCGATAAAATCGCCCATGTGCAGATCAACCGCCCGGAGAAGATCAACTCGATGAACGCTGCGTTCTGGAGCGAGATCGTCGAGATCTTCCAGTGGATCGACGACACCGATGAAGTGCGCGTGGTGGTTCTCAGCGGCGCAGGCAAGCATTTCTCCTCGGGTATCGACCTGATGATGCTGGCGGGCGTGGCCAATGAACTGGGCAAGGACGTCGGACGCAATGCGCGCCTGTTGCGGCGCAAGATCCTCACCCTGCAAGCGTCGTTCAATGCCGTCGATAACTGCCGCAAACCGGTGCTTGCGGCGATTCAGGGTTACTGCCTGGGTGGCGCCATCGACCTGATTGCCGCGTGCGACATGCGTTATGCCGCCGAGGACGCACAGTTTTCGATCAAGGAAATCGACATCGGCATGGCCGCCGACGTCGGCACGTTGCAACGCTTGCCGCGGATCATCGGTGACGGCATGCTGCGTGAACTGGCTTACACTGGTCGCACGTTTGGCGCCGACGAAGCGCGGAGCATGGGCCTGGTCAATCGCGTCTACAGCGACAACGCCAGCCTGCTCGACGGCGTCATGGGCATTGCCCGCGAAATCGCCGGCAAGTCGCCGATCGCCGTTACCGGCACCAAAGAGATGATCAGCTACATGCGCGACCATCGCATCGATGACGGCCTCGAATACATCGCTACCTGGAACGCCGCCATGCTGCAATCCACCGATCTGCGCGTGGCCATGGCCGCCCATATGAGCAAACAGAAACCCGAATTTCTGGATTGATAAACCATGATTCCTCGCTGGACCACTGCAGTACTGGACACCGATCAACCCGGCGGCTGGGCTGTCGCGCGCAGCCCCGAAGGCTTTCTGTTCGATGACAATGGCGCACTGTTTGCGCGCGAATGGCTCAAGCGCCAGGACCTGCCGATTCTCGCCGAGCATGGCATCGGTCATCTCGATGGCGAGCCGGTCTATCTGCTGGAGCTGCGCAATCACAGCGAGGTGCCGGGCTGCAACTGGAAAGGCCTGCGGGCGTTCATGCTGGAGGGCGATCACACGCTCTACAAGGTGCTTGGTTACGCCGCGCAGATCGGCACCTGGGCCCGTGAACATCGCTTTTGCGGTAACTGCGGTCAGGCCATGATCCAGGTGCCGCGCGAACGGGCGATGTATTGCCAGCCGTGCGATCTGCGCAGCTATCCACGGATTTCGCCGAGCATGATCGTACTGGTGACCCGCGGCGACGAGATTCTGCTGGGGCGTTCGCCGCGTTTTGTGCCGGGGGTCTACAGCACCCTGGCCGGGTTTGCCGAGCCGGGCGAATCGGCCGAGGACTGCCTGATTCGCGAGGTTCGCGAAGAGGTGAGCATCGAGGTCAAGAACATCCAGTACATGGGCAGCCAGTGCTGGCCGTTCCCGCACTCGATGATGCTCGGCTTTCATGCCGAATATGCCGGTGGCGAGATTGTCTGTCAGGAAGACGAGATCGAGGACGCCCAGTGGTTCAACGTGCACGAGCTGCCGCCGTTGCCGGCGTCACGCTCGATTGCCCGTTACCTGATCGACGTCTATGTGGCGCGGCGCTTAGGCCACGCTGAACCAGTGCTGCCAGGCTAGGCGCACCGTTAGGCCCAACACCACGGTGATGAACACCGGACGAATGAATTTCGCACCGCCACTGATGGCGGTGCGGGCGCCGAAGAACGCGCCGACCATCAACGACGAGCCCATGCACAGGCCGATGATCCAGTCCACCTGACCGGAAAAGATGAAGATCGACAGCGCTGCCGCGTTGCTGACGAAGTTCATGCTGCGCGCCACGCCGCTGGCCTTCACCAGGTCGACGGGGTAGAGCAACAGGCTGCTTACGGTCCAGAACGCGCCCGTGCCGGGACCGGCCACGCCGTCATAGAAGCCGAGGCTGAAGCCTTGGGTCGACTGCCACTTTTTCTTGATCGGTGCATCGCTGTCCGTTGGCGCTTTCGGCGTGCCGCCAAACAAAAGATAAACGCCACAGGCGAAGACGATCACCGGCAGCATTTTGTTCAGCCACTCCGCCGGCAGGTAATGCGCGACCACGGCACCGGTCAGCGCGCCGACCAGGGTGCCGATGATGGCGTGCATCCATTGCGCGGGGTGGAACAGCTTGCGGCGGTAGAAGGTGAAACTGGCAATCGCCGAACCGAAGGTCGAGCTGAGCTTGTTGGTGCCCAGTACCAGGTGCGGCGGCAGGCCGGCGGTCAGCAAGGCGGGGGTGGTCAACAGGCCGCCGCCACCGGCGATGGCATCGATGAAACCGGCAACAAAAGCGACAAGGGCCAGGATGGCCAGGGTGGAGAGGTCAACGCTGAGTTCGAAAGGCATGGGATCGGCTTATTCGGCGGGTGCAGGAAGAGGCTGCGGGGAAGGGCAGCATCTTAACCACCTGCACACACAAAACCAATGTAGGAGCGAGCCTGCTCGCGATGGCGTCATCACATTCAACATTCATGTTGACTGATAGATCGCTATCGCGAGCAGGCTCGCTCCTACAGTTTGATCAGTGTTTACAAGCCAAGATCCGACAGCCCCGGATGATCGTCAGGCCGACGCCCCAGCGGCCAGTGGAACTTGCGCTCGCTTTCCTTGATCGGCAGGTCATTGATGCAGGCGAAGCGCCGGGCCATCAGGCCGTCCTCGTTGAACTCCCAGTTTTCGTTGCCGTAGGAGCGGAACCAGTTGCCCGAGTCGTCATGCCACTCATAGGCATAACGCACGGCGATGCGGTTGCCGGTAAAGGCCCAGAGTTCCTTGATCAGCCGATAATCCAGCTCCTTGGCCCATTTGCGGGTCAGGAAGCCTTTGGCCTCTTCTCGGTTGTAGGCGAACTCGGCGCGATTGCGCCATTGAGTGTCCAGGGTGTAGGCCAGGGACACGCGCTCGGGGTCGCGGGAGTTCCAGCCGTCTTCAGCCAGGCGAACTTTTTCAATGGCCGATTCACGGGTGAAAGGGGGTAATGGCGGACGAACTTCGGCATTAGACATTTCAAGTCTCCGTATCAAGTTAAAGTTCAAACAATTGTCGAGCTTGATCAGGTTGCTACAGGTCCAATAACTTTCGCGCCATGCATTGCGCATTATCGGCGGCACTGTGATCACCCATTACAAGCGCCACGGTAATGGCACCATCGATCAGGATCAGCAGCTGTCTGGCCAGCATCTGCGGATCCTCGGCGCCATGTTCGGTACACAGCTCGCACACGTAGTCGAGCAGCTTCTGTTTATGCTCTTTGGCGACCAGGCGCACCGGGTCTTGCGGGTCGCCGGTTTCGCCACTGGTGTTGATGAAGGCGCAGCCACGAAAGCCCTCGGACGCGAACCACGATTTGAGCACGGTAAACAGGTTAAGCAGTCGTTCGGCCGGGGTTTGTGCCTGGCAGACTGCGCCTCTGTACCAGTGCATCCAGCGCTGGTCGCGACGTTGCAGGGCGGCTACCACCAGATCGTCCTTGTTGGCGAAGTAGCGGTAAATGCTCTTTCTGGAGACGCCGGCGGTTTTCACCAGAAGATCCATGCCCGTGGCGGCTATGCCACTTTTGTAGATCAACTTTTCGGTGACATCCAGAATGATGTCGCGTGTTTCATTGTTAGTGATTTCGTTCATGTGGCTAACAGTAGAACGATCGTTCTCCATGGTCAATCGGTTTTTGTGTCGTTTGACAAATGGCTATCACGAGCAAGCTCGCTCCCACAGGGAAGCGCATATCAACATGTGGGAGCGAGCTTGCTCGCGATGGCGTCATTACTGACGGTAACAAGACCCGAACCTTTGCATGGTGTAAGCTCTCGGGTTCTTCGGATTCGACCCATTGCGAGCCCTATGCCGTTGCTTTTCAAACGTTCCCTGCTGCCCAAACTGCGCAGTTTTCCGCTGACGGCCGATGCCGTCGGCATCCTCTCTGGCGCTGCCGAATTCCGTCGTTGCCTGCTGGAGAAGATCGCCAGCGCGACCCGGCGCATCTATATCGTTGCGCTGTACCTGCAACAGGATGAAGCCGGCCAGGAAATTCTCGATGCCTTGCACGCGGCCAAGCTGGCGCGTCCGGAACTGGACGTGGTGGTGGTCGTCGACTGGCTGCGCGCCCAGCGCGGCCTGATTGGTGCCGGCAAGCAACCGGGCAACTCCGCCTGGTATCAGGAAATGACCCGCACCCATGCCAGCGAAGTGCCGATCTACGGAGTCCCGGTGCAAACCCGCGAACTGTTCGGTGTGTTGCACCTCAAAGGCTTCGTGATCGATGACTGCGTGATCTACAGTGGCGCGAGCCTGAACAACGTCTATCTGCACAAGTTCGACAAGTACCGCTACGACCGCTATCACCTGCTGCACAATCGTGATCTGGCCGATTCGATGCAGCACCTGGTGCAGCACGGCCTGGTGGCTTCCAAGGCGGTGCACCGCCTCGACCTGCCGAACCTGCCGACCACCCGCAGCCTGCGCCATGACATCGGCGACCTGCGCAGCCGCCTCAAGCACGCGGCGTACGACACTTCGCGGGGCACTACCGACAGGAGCGGTTTGTCTGTCAGCCCCTTGCTCGGCGTCGGCAAGAACAATCCGCTGAACCGGGTGATCTGCGAACTGATCGCCAGCGCCCAGCAGCAACTGACCATTTGCACACCGTACTTCAACCTGCCGCTGGCGGTCATCCGCGAGATCAACCGTGCGTTGGCCCGTGGGGTGAAGATCGACATTGTGGTCGGCGACAAGACGGCCAACGATTTCTACATTCCGCCGAGCGAACCGTTCCGGGTTATTTCGGCGCTGCCGTACCTGTACGAAATCAGCTTGCGCCGGTTTGCCAAGCGCCATCAGCGCGACATCGACAGCGGCCAGTTGAACCTGCACCTGTGGCGTGATGGCGACAACACCTATCACCTCAAGGGCATGTGGATCGACCGGCGCTATACCTTGCTGACCGGCAACAACCTCAACCCACGGGCGTTTCGACTCGATCTGGAAAACGCCTTGTTGATCGATGATCCCCATGGCGAACTGCTGGAGCCGCGTCGCGATGAGCTGACAAAGATCTTCCAGCACACTTCGCGTATCGAGCATTTCCAGAACCTGGAAACCCTCGCCGAGTACCCGGCGGGTGTGGCCAGGTTCCTCAAGCGCGTGAGTCGTGTGCGGATCGAGCGGTTGCTTTACCGCATTCTGTAAATCCGGTGGACTTCAGAAAAGCAATCGTCGGATCGCCGCCCGGAGCAAGCTCGCTTCCACAGTGGATCGGGGTCGAACACAACATTGTGGCCGACCACAAACCCTGTGGGAGCGAGCTTGCTCGCGAAAGCGGCCTGTCAGTCGATCAAATACACCACAGACGAACGAACCCAACAAACAGGCCGGCCGGTAGGCCGCCTCGAGCGCTGTTGCGGTGTACGCCCCCTCGTGAGGCCGAGCGCAGGTTCTGCGCAGTGGGCAACCCGGCATGGATGCCGGGTTAGCCGCCCTTGGCCATGGATGGCCGATGGCGGCGGGCCCACGGAGCAGGACCGGAGCGAGGGCATGCCGAGCCACGGCGAGGCACCGAATGTAAGGGGCAAGAGCCCTTGGTTACTTGGGGCTTTTCCAAGTGACCCGCTGTAAGAGCCAGCCCTTTCAAGGTGTTTTCCCTTTATGGGCTTTGAGCACCCGATCCGTCGACACATGAGCATGCGCAGCTTTGCCGTCCAGCCACTCCTTGGGTTTGGCGATTCTGGGACCACGTAGGCTTTTGGCCACTTGCTTGGGGTTGATATTCCTGGCGAGCGCCAACAGTCGTGTTGCCAGCGTTTCTGAGGTCGTTTGAAGTGTCAGGTAATCCGAGGGCAGTGCGATCTGCATGCCCTCGTATCCGCTACGCACTTGTACCGTCAGATGGAAGATCGAAGCTTCCCAGCCTTCGGGCAATGTCTCGCGATGAGCCTGTTCCACACTGCGCTTGAGCACTGCCAGGACGTTGTAGGCCAGGATCGCTGAAGCAAATCCCAGCAACGCCGCCCGCGGAGCGCCAAGGCTTTCGATTTCACTGTCCAGCACCGACTCCAGGCGCTGGAACATCCCTTCGATACTCCAGCGACGACGGTATAACTCGGCGATCTGCCCGGCGCTGACGGTGTCGGGCAAGTTGCTCCAGAACCACATCACCGT
>NZ_JBFUHY010000038.1:0-42112 GCF_056402155.1 Pseudomonas sp. P4_C1 | reverse complement strand
GAGCAAGCTCGCTCCCACARKTTTGATGGGTGTCAGGCYACCGGAATCATTGGCAGGTCGAGGACCTGASCACCGCTGARCCGTGCTGGCAATGGAGATGCTGTGTCTGTATACGGCCAAACAYAAGGTCGATATGYAGTACACAAACCCTGTGGGWGCGAGCTTGCTCGCGATGGCGGTCTTGCATTCAACATCTCTGTTGGCTGGCAKGGCCTCATCGCGAGCAAGCTCGCTCCCACARKTTTGATGGGTGTCAGGCYACYGGAATCATTGGCAGGTCGAGGAYCTGACCACCGCTGAASCGTGCGGATGAACCGCTGATGGATTCGTGCGGCACGCCCTTGGCCACGTCACTGACGCCATCGAGTCGTGCCAGTTGCTCAGCACTCAACTGCACATTCAGCGCGCCCAACGTCGCGTCCAGCTGTTCACGAGTCCGGGAGCCGAGGATCGGAATCAGCGCCGTGGTCGAGCGTTTGGCCTGTTCCCGCAACCAGGCAATGGCCACGTGGGTCGGGCTGGCATCGAGTGCAGTGGCGACGTCGATCAAGGTGTCGAGCAGGGCGGTTTCCCGGGCGCTTTTTTCAGCATGAATCAGCACGCCGAGCTTGTTCGCGCGGTTGTCGCCCTCGCTATTGCGATACTTGCCAGTCAGGAAGCCGCCACCCAGCGGCGACCACAGGGTCGCGGCCAGGCCCAGGGCTTCGGCCATCGGCAGTTGTTCGCGCTCGGCGGTGCGTTCGGCGAGGCTGTACTCGACCTGGATCGCCGCAATCGGTGCAAAGCCACGTATCTGCGCCAGCAGGTCGGCGCGGGCGATGCGCCACGCAGGGAAGTTCGACAGCCCGGCGTAATGAATCTTGCCGGCACTGACCAGGTCGTCGAAGCCGCGCAGGATCTCTTCCATGGGCGTGACGCCATCGCTCATGTGCGCCCAGAACAGGTCGATATGATCGGTCTTCAGGCGTTTAAGGCTTTCTTCGACGGCGCGCACCATGTTCTTGCGGCTGTTACCGGTGTGGGAAATGCCGGCCGCGGGTGTAGTCCCGAGGGTGTATTTGGTGGCGATGACCAGGCTATCCCGTTCTGCGGCGATGAACTCGCTGAGCATGGCCTCGGACTGCCCGCCCTGATAGCCGTTGGCGGTATCGATGAAGTTTCCGCCGGCCTCCCGATAACCCTCAAAAATGCGTTTTGCTTCGTCACGCTCGGCGCCATGGCCCCAACCGGTACCGAAATTACCGGCGCCCAGCGCCAGTTCGGAAACACGCAAGCCGGTTTTACGACCGAAGACTTTGTAATGCATGGGATGACTCCAGAGGGGTGGCGACAGGATTTAATAGATTGTTTACGACATTTATTAAATATGATGATAGTAATCTAATGCGTCAAGGTGCTTTTCTTTCCTGCACAAAACCGCCGATCACCGGTCGCGTTTTCCATGCGCAATGGCATACTGCCGCCCATGACTATCGATTCCCCCTTAAGCGCCTGGCAGCACGCCATCGAACAAAAGGGCTTCGTCCAGGACGAGGCCCAGGAATATGCCGTGTGGGCGCTGCAAAAATGCCATGAAGCGCTGCATGAAGGCCGTTCGCCCATTTCCGGCGTATACCTGTGGGGGCCGGTGGGGCGGGGYAAGACCTGGTTGATGGACCAGTTCTACCAAAGTCTTCGGGTGCCGGCGCGGCGCCAGCACTTTCACCACTTCATGGGCTGGGTGCACCAACGCTCGTTTCAACTGACCGGCACCGCCGATCCGCTCAAGGCGCTGGCCCGTGAATTGGCCGAAGAAGTGCGCGTTCTGTGTTTCGACGAGTTGTTCGTCAACGACATCGGCGACGCGATCATTCTCGGGCGCCTGTTCCAGGTGATGTTCGAACAGGGCGTGGTGGTGGTCTGCACCTCCAACCTGCCGCCGGACCATTTGTACGCCGACGGATTCAATCGCGACCGTTTCATGCCCGCCATCGCGGCGATCAAGCAGCATATGCAAGTGATTGCAGTGGATGGCGGGGAAGACCATCGCCTGCATCCGGGTGCCGGTTCGCAGCGTTATTGGGTGGCCGAGCCCGGCAGGCCCGGCGCACTGGATGAAGTGTTCCAGGTATTAAGCGT
This sequence comes from Pseudomonas sp. P4_C1, assembly GCF_056402155.1. Lineage (NCBI taxonomy): Bacteria > Pseudomonadati > Pseudomonadota > Gammaproteobacteria > Pseudomonadales > Pseudomonadaceae > Pseudomonas > Pseudomonas sp. P4_C1. Next base: position 39,994 of record NZ_JBFUHY010000038.1, on the reverse strand, counting down.
CGGCCAGTCAATATCGAGCGACCCGATCCAGGTTGGTTACCGCTCACTTGAGGTGGTCAAGGCCAGCCCGACGGTGCTCTGGACCCGTTACGCCGCGCTGTGCGAGCAACCCTTCGCGGCCATGGATTTCATCGCTCTGTGCGATACCTACAGCGCTATTCTGTTGAGTGAGGTGCCCAGCCTCAGCGCGCAGAAACGCGCCGGGCGCATTGCCCGTGGCACCGAGGATGGTGTCGAGCGGGTAGTGGCGGGGGATCGTGAGTTGCCGCAGTTGTCGGTGCATGACGACGGTGTGCGACGCTTCATTGCCCTGGTGGACGAGTGCTACGACCGCAAGGTGCCGCTGTACCTTGAAGCGCAAGTGCCAATGGCGTCGCTTTACACCGAGGGTTATCTGGAATTCCCGTTCCGCCGCACCCTCAGCCGATTGCAGGAAATGCAACTGCAGCGGTTTGCCGAAGTTTGATCGGGAGCAGTGAGCATGAATCAGCCCCTGTCGCATCATTTGCTGACCATGGCCTATCAGAACGCTTGGGCCAATCACCGATTGGCCAAGGCCTGGCGTCAGTTGAGCCCGCAGGAACTGACCGCACCCCGGGTCAGTTTCTTCCCCACGATCCGCACCACCCTCAATCACATCCTCACCTGTGACTGGTTTTATGTGGACGCCCTGGAGCGCGAACTGCGTGGCGACGATCCGCATCCCGATTGCCGGGTATTTTTCAAGGAAGACGAGCCCTGCCTCATGGCGACGGACCTCGTTGGCGAACAGGCCCACGTCGACCGTCGGCTGATCGCCTACTGTGAGCAGATGCGCGACGCCGACCTCGGCAAAATCGTGACCATCGCCCGCGACACCCCGCAACACGACAGTCGCTTGCGCCTGCTGTCCCATTTGTTCGAACACCAGATCCATCATCGAGGACAGGTTCACGCCATGCTCAGCGGCACCTCGGTCAATCCCCCGCAACTCGACGAGTTTTTCTGTGCCGGTGAGTCGCACTTGCGGGCCGAGGATTTTGCCGAACTGGGGTGGACCGAAGCCTTGATCTGGGGCGCTTGAGCACCAGAGATTTCTGCGGTTGCGATTGTCGATACCATGGTGCTCGCGCTATGGTCAGCCGGCACTTCAGCGTGAAGTACATGCTGGGGGCTACTTCATGTGTGATCGAGGATGGAAATGGACTCCGCAGAAATTCTTGTGCTTCAGGCCAGTTACACCAATCCGGTGCATGCCGAGGCTATTTGTCTGGTGTTGAACCACTACGCCGAGGACCCGATGGGAGGTGGCCAGCCGTTGCCAGCCCATGTACTGGCGCAACTCCCGGCAGAGCTCGCCAGGCGCCCCCACGCCTTCAGTGTGCTGGCCTTTGTCGGGGGCGAGCCGGCCGGGCTGGTCAATTGCTTCGAGGGATTCTCGACCTTTGCCTGCCGGCCGCTGGTCAATGTGCACGATGTGTGCGTGGTGAAAAAGTTTCGCGGTATGGGCTTGAGCCAGAAGATGCTGCAAAAGGTCGAGGACATCGCCCGTCAGCGTGGTTGCTGCAAGCTCACCCTGGAAGTGCTGGAAGGCAATGCCGTGGCGCAGGGGTCGTATGAAAAAGCCGGTTTCGCCGCCGGCATGTTCGACCCGGCCCATGGGCGGATGCTGTTCTGGACCAAGAGCCTCTGACTCAACAGGCAAAAAAAGGGCGTCCATCAAGACGCCCGACAGTCTTCTCCGACTACATGTCAGAGGTCCATGGATCATTTCGGTCTGTAGGTTTCAGTCATTTGTGCGGTTTGATCGTCCGGAACCCGCAGCTCAGTGCTTTGGATGGGGTGGCCCAAGGCTTGTTGCTGGGCCAGTCGCAGGCTTTCGTAGTAATAGCGCATGCGCTCGGCTCCGCCTTCGGCAAAAGCGCTGGTTGAGCCCAAAGCCATCAGGCCGGCGAGGATCAATGCGGTGCGTTTCATGGTTTGCCTCCCACTACAGATGTCGGATGCCTTTCGTCCATGAGTCAATGAAGCAGTGTCGAAATGGCATTATCCGCCGAATCCGTTAAATGGGAATCAGCTTCACCAACGGCCTTCATGGCTAGCGCGGGAAGCCTGCTCGGAGTAGTTCGCGAGCCGGTGCGGAAGCAGTGCAGACTGCTCCCGCTTGAAAGGAGGGGGTCAGGCGAGTGGGGCGCGTTGCGTCACAGCCAGGGGCTGCGTCTGGCCGGCTTGCAGCAGCAGTCGCAACTGCGCCAGCTCCTGTTTCAACTGATCGCGTTCGTCCTTCAACTGACGCAATTCATCGCGACGGATTGTGACGTAAAGGGTTTGTGCTGGCAGTGCGGTGTGTACTGTGCCCATTGCTCACCTCGCAAATGGCGTGTCTCAACTGTAGGTACGCCTCGAAATCCGCGGCTGACCTACTATCGGCGCCAATTTTGATTTCTTTTGCCCCCGAAGGGAACTTTTTTATTTTTCATGGTCGTTGTGTCTTCGGTTTGATTCCCGACGTTATCCATCAGGATCGGGCACAATGCCCGGAAACTTCACGCCAACGCTCTGGACTAACCTCATGAGTCGCGTTGGGCTATAACCTTTGACACACTTTTATTTGTAGTAGGGAGCATCAGTACATGCAACTCGGGATTATTGGACTGGGCCGCATGGGCGGCAATATTGCGCGGCGCCTGATGCTCAACGGGCACACCACCGTTGTTTTTGACCGCAATACCGCCTTTGTCGAAGCCCTGGCCACAGAAGGCTCCACGGGCGTCACCGATCTGCCGGCGCTGGTCGCTGGCCTGGCCAGGCCACGTGCGGTGTGGGTCATGTTGCCGGCCGGCGCGCCGACCGAAGAAACCATCGATACCCWGAGCACCTTGCTCGAAGCCGGTGACACCATCATCGACGGCGGCAACACCTTCTATAAGGACGATATCCGCCGGGCAAAGACCCTGTCGGAAAAAGGCCTGCATTACATCGACGTCGGCACCTCCGGCGGCGTCTGGGGTCTGGAGCGCGGCTACTGCATGATGATCGGCGGCGATGCCGAGACCGTTAAGCGCCTCGACCCGCTGTTCAAAACCCTGGCCCCGGGCCTGGGCGATATCCCGCGCACCAGGGACCGCAAGTCCGATGACGAGCGTGCCGAACACGGCTACATTCACGCCGGTCCCGCCGGCGCAGGACATTTCGTGAAGATGATCCACAACGGCATCGAGTACGGAATGATGCAGGCCTTCGCCGAAGGCTTCGACATCCTGCAAACCAAAAACAGCGAGAACCTTGCGCCAGACCAGCGTTTCGACCTGAACGTCGCCGACATCGCCGAAGTCTGGCGTCGTGGCAGCGTGGTGTCCTCGTGGTTGCTCGACCTGACTGCCGACGCCCTGGCCAGCGATCCAAAGCTCGACGGTTACTCCGGGTCCGTGGCCGACAGCGGTGAAGGTCAATGGACCATCGAAGCTGCGATGGAGCAAGCGGTGCCGGTACCGGTGCTGTCCAACTCGCTGTTCTCCCGCTACCGCTCCCGTGGGCAAGGGACCTTTGGCGACAAGGTTCTCTCGGCCCAGCGCTTCGGCTTCGGCGGCCACGTGGAGACCTCGAAAAAATGACCCATGTGATCCGCAGGAAATCCAAGGCTGAACCCGCACCACCAACGACGCTGTTTCTGTTTGGCGCCCACGGTGACCTGGTCAAGCGTCTGTTGGTACCGGCGCTGTATAACCTCAAGCGCAACGGGCTACTCGGGGATGGACTGCGGATCATCGGCGTTGACCACAACGCCATCAGCGATGAAGGCTTTGCGCAAAAGCTCGAAGATTTCATTCGAAACGAGATGGCTGGCAAGGGTGACCACACCCTTGATCCGGCGGTCTGGTCCAGACTCGCCAAAGGCATCAGCTACGTCCAGGGCGATTTCCTGGACGACAGCACTTATCAAGCGCTGGCGGCGAAAATCGCCGACAGCGGAACCGGCAATGCGGTGTTCTACCTGGCCACCGCACCGCGTTTCTTCAGTGAAGTGGCACGCCGCCTCGGTAGCGCCGGCTTGCTGGAGGAGACCCCCGAGGCGTTCAGAAGGGTCGTGATCGAAAAACCCTTTGGCTCTGACCTGCAAACGGCCGAGGCCTTGAACGCCTGCCTGCTCAAGGTGATGACGGAAAAGCAGATCTACCGGATCGATCATTACCTGGGCAAGGAAACCGTGCAGAACATTCTGGTCAGCCGTTTTTCCAACAGCCTGTTCGAAGCGTTCTGGAACAATCACTACATCGATCACGTGCAGATCACTGCCGCCGAAACCGTCGGCGTGGAAACCCGTGGCAGTTTTTATGAGCACACCGGCGCCCTGCGGGACATGGTGCCCAATCACCTGTTCCAGCTGCTGGCGATGGTGGCGATGGAACCACCCGCCGCGTTTGGCGCCGATGCGGTGCGCGGCGAGAAAGCCAAGGTCGTCGGCGCGATCAGGCCCTGGACGGTGGAGGAGGCCCGCGCCAACTCGGTGCGCGGTCAATACACTGCAGGTCAGATCGACGGCAAGGCACTGCCGGGCTATCGCCAGGAAGACAAGGTCGCACCCGACAGCAATACCGAAACCTATGTGGCCCTCAAGGTCATGATCGACAACTGGCGCTGGGTCGGCGTGCCGTTCTACCTGCGTACCGGTAAACGCATGAGCGTGCGTGACACCGAGATCGTCATCTGTTTCAAACCGGCGCCCTATGCGCAGTTCCGCGATACCGAGGTCGACGAGTTGCAGCCGACCTATTTGCGCATTCAGATCCAGCCCAACGAAGGCATGTGGTTCGACCTGTTGGCCAAGCGTCCCGGTCAGGCCCTGAAGATGGACAACATCGAGCTGGGGTTCGCCTACAAGGACTTCTTCGAGATGCAGCCGTCCACCGGCTACGAAACCCTGATCTACGATTGCCTGACGGGCGATCAGACTCTGTTCCAGCGCGCCGACAACATCGAGAACGGCTGGCGCGCCGTGCAGCCGTTCCTGGATGCCTTGCAGCAGGATTCCAGCGTGCAGGGCTATGCCGCCGGGGAAAACGGCCCCAAGGCCGGCGAAGAGTTGCTGACTCGCGACGGCCGCGTCTGGCACCGCCTCGGATAACACGTATCTCCTGTGGGAGGGTGTACACAGGTTTCGTGTCCGACACAGATCAACTGTGTGCGAGCCTGCTCCCACATTTTGCTCCGGCGGTTACAGCCAGTAGCTCACCGCATACCACCCGAGCAAGCCCATCACCACGGTGTACGGCAACGCCATCCAGACCATCCGCCCGTAAGACAGGCGCACCAGCGGTGCGATCGCCGAGGTCAGCAGGAACAGGAACGCCGCCTGGCCGTTCGGGGTCGCCACGCTCGGCAGGTTGGTGCCGGTATTGATCGCAATGGCCAGCGTCTCGAAATGCTCACGGGTCATCTCACCCGCCATGAATGCGCGCTTCACTTCGGTGATGTAAATGGTCGCCACGAACACGTTGTCGCTGATGGCAGACAGCAGGCCGTTGGCAATGAACAGCATGCCCGGTTGTTGGTCCGCCGGCAGCGCCAGCACCCAGTGGATCAGCGGTGCGAACAGTTGCTGGTCGTGAATCACCGCGACCACGGCGAAAAACACCACCAGCAATGAGGTGAACGGCATGGCGTCCTTGAACGCGGTGCCGAGACGGTGTTCGTCGGTGATGCCGGTAAAGGCGGTGATCAGCACGATCACCATCAAACCGATCAAACCCACTTCGGCAATGTGGAACGCCAGCCCGGCAATCAGAATCAATGCGGCAAAGCCTTGCACCAGCAGCGCTGCACTTTGACGCGCGGTGCGCTCGGCATTGTCTTCGGCGGCGTAGTTGGCCAGTACCGCGCGGACGTTATCCGGCAGCAGCGTGCCGTATCCGAACCAGCGCAGCTTTTCCAGCAGCACGCACGTGATCAGCCCGGCAACCAGTACCGGTAGGGATACCGGCGCAACCCGGGTAAAGAAGTCGGAGAAGTGCCAGCCCATTTCATGGCCGATCAGCAGGTTCTGCGGTTCACCGACCAGCGTGCAGACTCCGCCCAATGCGGTACCCACGGCACCGTGCATCAGCAAGCTGCGCAGAAAGGCGCGGAACTGTTCGAGATCACCCTGATGGAGGGTGGGCAGATGTTTGTCGTCGCTGAACTCGCTGTCCAGACGCGGATCGTTACCAGAGGCGACGCGGTGATACACCGAGTAAAAGCCTACGGCGGCACTGATGATCACGGCAGTCACGGTCAAGGCATCGAGGAACGCCGACAGAAACGCCGACAGAAAGCAGAACATCAGGGCCAGCAGGGCCTTGGAACGAACCCCCAACAGCAGGCGCGAGAACAGGTACAGCAACAAGTCCTTCATGAAATAGATACCGGCCACCATGAACATCAGCAGCAGGATCACCGGGAAATTGTGCAGCAACTCGTCGTACAGCGCCTGTGGCGTGGTCATCTTCAGCAACAGGGCTTCAATCAATAACAGGCCGCCGGGCATCAGCGGATAACACTTGAGCGCCATGGCCAGGGTAAAGATGAACTCAAGCACCAGCAGCCAGCCGGCCGCCACCGGGCCTGCGGTCCACAGCACCAGGGCATTGAGAATCAGAAAGCCGACGATGCAGGCCTTATACCAACGGGGCGAGTTCCCGAGAAAGTTGTGCGCGAACGCCTGGGCCATTGAACCGGACATCGGCTGCTCCTTGTTTTAAGAAGCGCGCAAGTTGCCGTAAGCGGGCGAGAAGATCAAGCACAGGAAAAACCCATCGGTTTAGCCCAGAAAGCGCGCGACGACTGCCTTGTAACTGCCCTGCAGCGAATAGCCGCCAGCCACGATGTTTCCATCGGCCTGCACCGTGACACAGGTGGCGGTATCCGGGCTGGGGCCCAGGCGAGTACGCGTACAGCCGCAGCCTTTGCCAAAGCGGCGATCGGGATGGCCGTTGGGCAGGTATCGCCCGAGTATGAAGTCTGCTTCAACGCCGCCGATGGTTGCACCCGCTGTCAGCACACCGCCATCGGGCTGTAACTGCGCGGCGATCCACTGGCATCCGCTGTGACCGATTTGCAGCCGCTGTGGTTGTCCGCGGTTACAATGATTGTCGGGTCGGCCATTGCTGCGCATTTTAAATGTCAGGCAGTGCATCGGCTCGCAGCTGCTGCCAAAACACAGGATGTCGCCGTCGTTTTGCTGGACCACCTGACTGACCCGGGCGCCATGCCCTTGCGCCTTGAAGGTCATGAATCCATCTACGGCAAAACGGTCATCGAGGCGGCCGTCCGCGTGATAGCGCGCCAGCAAGCCTTCTTCAGGAAAGTTGATCGATCCACCGACCAGAATTCGGCCATCACGTTGTACCGTCAGGCTGCTGAGCCAGGTATTCATCAGCAGGTGCCTGACCACCACGAAGCCGCTACCGTTGAACGAACAGTCCAGCGAGCCTTCGACATCCAGCCGTATCAACAGGCCGACGTGATCGGCCAGTTCGTAGTGATGGTTGGCCAGGACCAGGATCCGGCCGTCTTGCTGTATGGCGATATCGCAGGCTTCCGCGCCCGGCACGCCGGGTGGCAGCCAGGCATCGCGGATGCCCAGGGACAGACCGCCAGGCAGTCGCACGACGCGGCGGCCATTATCGCCAAAGCTCTGAACCAGGCGACCTTGCTGATCCAGCAAGGCGAGGGCCGGGAGCGTGCGGTGCGCGTTTTCGTAGTGCAGCCCGGCCAACAGGATATTGCCGTCGGGCATGACCAGAACCTTGGCGCCCATGGCTTCGAATCCCGGTTCGAATTGGCCGATGACACTACCTTGCTTGCCGAACGCGAGGTCTGCGCAACCATCCTCCAGCAAGCGGGCCAGACCAAAGCGGCTGCCATCGGCCATGGCGACTTTTGCGGCTACCAGCAAGCGGCCCTGCGCATCGATCGCAATGTCATTGGCGAGGCTGGAAAGGCTGTCGACGAAATACACCTGGGTTTTGCCGTTGGCGGCAAACGTCGTATCGAGGGTCCCGGGGGGGTTCCGGGTGGCGGAGAAGGCAAAAGCGGACTGGCGTGACATGCACCGCATCTCCTTGCGAGTCGTCCTGATCCAGAAGTTTGGGCGGCGACTATGTAGGGAGAATATTCAATCCCTGAATGATGAGATGCGCAACGGTGAGAACTCACAGACGGAGAGTCGTTGTGTGCCACAACAGTGTCTTTTCGAACCAATGGCAAGCCTGCAAAGTACCGGGTGCGCAAAAGTTCGAATTTGTGCGGGAAATGAGTGCGGATCGGTGAAAACGATCAACCCGACTAATGACAAGGGGGGAGGGTGCGGATTACCCCGGAGTAATCCGCAAAACGATTAGTGCGGCATCGACCACGACTGCAGTGTGTAACCTTCCTCGCTCAATTCGGCGCGGGCCTGTTCCAGCAGACGTTCAAGTTGTTCAGGGTCGGAGTAGGCACTGCTTGGGATCTGCTTGCGGCCAATGCTGGTGCTGGTGCGGTCGATAACGGTCAGGCTGAGTTCGCCATTACCGTCTTGTGGGGCCCAGGCCACGCATTTGAATGGTTTGAATGCGCGGTCGGCAATCAGCAGTGCTTCGTTGATACGGAGCGGGGCGTTCATAGGGTCTTCTCTCTGTATGCCCAATCAAGTGATGTGCCGTCGGTTGGGCTTACCGTTCGGCTGGTTACTTGTACTGATGCCCGCAACCGGGGTTTGGGTCACACACAATCAAAATAAATTTCCACTTTATTTCACAGGCTCAAGAATGAGGCTGGCATTGAAAGCGCAATGAAAGGAAAGAGTCGTTAGGTAACTAACATAATCACAACTTATAACTGGTTTTACAGCGTCGCTATAGTCAAACAGTACAAGGCCCTGTCAAATTCTTGCTAATGTTACAGTCAGGTCTGCCAAATGACTGTTTTTAATAAAATTTCTTAAATTTGGCGTCAAGGAACAGTCATGAGCGATGCGCCTGCTTTACGACGTTTGTTAGTGGTGGACCCCTGTGACGATTGCTATCGTCTGCTCCCTGGATTGCGCGCTATCGGTTGGGACGTTGACAGCTGCACGCTGGCGAACGCCACTGACCGAACCTGTGACGTGGRCTTGTTGCGCTTGCAGCCCTCTCACCTTGAGCACCCGGAAGCCGTCAAGGAATTGATCAGCCGCAGTGGCACCGAATGGATAGCCGTACTCAATCAGGAAGTGCTGCGCCTGCAAAATGTCGGCGACTTTGTCTGTGAATGGTTTTTTGACTTTCATACCTTGCCATTCGATGTGTCCAGGGTTCAGGTCACGCTGGGCCGGGCGTTTGGCATGGCGCGGTTGCGCGGGCAGGGCACGGTCCATGTTGACCAGCCCGAGCACGAATTGCTGGGTGACAGCAAACCTGTCCGTGAACTGCGAAAGCTGTTGAGCAAACTGGCTCCGACCGAATCTCCGGTGTTGATTCGGGGTGAAAGCGGCACTGGCAAGGAACTGGTCGCACGCACCCTGCATCGTCTGTCCCAGCGTCACAGCAAACCCTTTATCGCGATCAATTGTGGTGCGATTCCCGAACACTTGATCCAGTCCGAGCTGTTTGGCCATGAGAAAGGCGCATTTACCGGCGCGCACCAACGCAAGGTCGGACGGATAGAAGCCGCCAACGGGGGCACTCTGTTTCTCGATGAGATCGGTGACCTGCCACTGGAGTTGCAGGCCAACCTGTTGCGGTTCCTCCAGGAAAAACATATCGAGCGGGTGGGCGGCAGTCAGCCGATTGCGGTGGATGTGCGGGTTCTGGCGGCGACGAACGTCGACCTTGAAGCCGCCATCGCGAAGAAACGCTTTCGTGAAGACTTGTATTACCGCTTGAACGTACTGCAAGTGGCGACCGTTCCACTGCGCGAGCGCCATGGCGACCTGGCGACGCTGGCCAACCACTTCTCCCATTTCTACAGCCATGAAACCGGGCGCCGCCCACGCAGCTTCAGCGAAGACGCATTGATTGCCATGGGCAAACACGACTGGCCAGGCAATGTTCGCGAACTGGCCAACCGCGTTCGTCGCGGGCTGGTGTTGGCCGAAGGCCGGCAGATCGAGGCCCGTGATCTGGGGTTGATCAGTCCGCATACAATCGTCGCGCCGATGGGCACCCTCGAAGAATACAAGAGCCGGGCCGAACGCCAGGCATTGTGTGACGTATTGAGCCGCCACAGCGATAACCTGAGTGTCGCCGCCAAAGTATTGGGCGTGTCGCGACCGACCTTCTACCGGTTGTTGCACAAGCACCAGATTCGCTGAACCGCAGCTTTGAACAAAAAAACGCTGCGATTGAAATTGCTGCAGGTTTTTTGTTCGGGTCAGAAGTAGTAAGGAAGTTTCAGGCTGAACTGAAAGTCCGGGGCATCGTCCGTCATGCCGATGGACAGGTTGGGTACGATAGTCAGGTTGTCGGTGGCCGCAATGGTCATGCCGATGTTGAAGTAACCGGCGTTGGCATCGCTGGAGACCACCGATTGCCAATCCCCGCCATCTTCCTTGAGCTTGCTTTTGCGTTGCACCAGGTCCGAGACTGAAAACGACATACTCATCTTTTCGTTCAAGGCGAACGCAATACCGGTGCCAATCTGGAAGCTGTCGCCAATGCGTACTTTGCCCGGTGTCTTGACCGCCGGGTTGGAGCTGATGTCGTCGAAAGACTCCTCCAGATTGTGCGTGTAGGACAGGCTGCCGAACAGCACCGCCGGATCGAACGTCTTGACCAGAGAGATCCCCGGCGTAATCGACCAGACACCATTACCGGTAGGCAAGGACTCAGGCACGGCCAGGTTGGAGTTATCGTCCACCCGAATCAGCTTGATGCCGAACGGATCTTTGCCGGTCGGCGCCTTGACGCGCAAGGTCACCACGGCATCCGGGGTGTTGACCGACTCGTCGAGGAATTTGTAGGCGATACCGAAGTTGACGTCACCTATGGTCGGGTCTTCCTTGACGGTATCTTCAGTCGTGACGTTGGCGGTGCCGTTATTGCCGCCACCGGACTGGTAGGTGGATTCACGGTAGACCACCGGCACGTTCAGGTCGAACTGCCAGCGATTGTTGAAGTTGTAGCGGCCGGTGAGGTCAAGCGTCCAGGTGTCGGCCTTGATCCGGTCCAGGTTGATGGCGCCCAGAAAGATCGAGTCCAGGGCGAGAAAGCCGTTGAGGATCAGTTGGCGGGTATCGTATCGGGAGTAGGTAATTCCGGTTTCGAAGCTGAACTTGCCGCCACCGAAGAACCCGCTGGCCTCGTCATACAGATTTGAAACGCTTTGCGCCGGTTGTGAGTCATCGGCCAGCGATTGTCCATACGAGCTGCCGCGCCCCCCGGCGGCACCCCCTGAAGCGGCCGCCGCACCGGCGCCGGTGGCGACGTTTGGATTGCCTTTCATGTCTGCTGGCGACTTGGCCAGGCGTTTAGGGGGAGGAGAAGCGGGCTGGTCCTCAACCTGGCGGATTCGTTGTTCCAGTACCGCCAGGGCTTTTTGCTGGACTTCGTATCGTTGTTTCAACTCCAGCAACTCTTGTTTGAGCGCCTGCATTTCCGGGTCAGGTGCTGCCTGCAACATCGCCGCGGGGAGTAGAGCACTCAAGCAGACAACTGCACGCAGTGATACTGATCGGTACATGAAATAAGCCGTCCATTTGTGCCCAATGGTCCAGACTCAGCGTAGTTCAATAGCCCAAGGTCCGTAATGCAGCGAGTTGGTTCAGATTGCAGTCCAATGCGCCGGTACTCGGGCCATTATTGTTGAGCACTACGTTGAGTTGAGTCATGTTGTTGACCACATTGCTGCTGCCCAGCAACCGGGTGTTTTGCAGCAACCCGCCTTGGGCGACCTGTTGCAGGCTTGTGCCCTGGTTGTTGTTGGCGGTAATGGCCACCTGAACACCGCCACTCGTCGCGGAAACGGCGACACTGCCTGCGGCATTGCTGCCGGTGATGGTTTGACCGGCTATCAGCGCCTGGCCCTGGTTCGGCACCAGTGCCGGGGCCGTGCCGGTCTCTTTGACGTTGATGGCAATGTTGTTGTTTGAGCTGTTGCCATCGCCTGCGGCCCGTGTGACCTGGGTTATGCCCCGGGAAGTGCTCAGGGCAGCGCCACCCGTCACGTTACCGCTGCCCGACCTGGACGTACCGCCATGACCAGATTGCTTGATGGTTGAAACATAGAACTCGGGTTTGACCGTTGCGGCTTGGAGTTGCATCGAAGTGGATGCCCCGATCAGATCACCACTGGCATTGCGCCAGGTACTGCTCATGACGACACCGAAGCTGATGACCCGCCCCGGCATCACATACCGGCCACGCAACTCGGCCAGTTCCTGGTCCTTGATTTCGATGGGTCTGAACTCATCAGCAAAACCTGAAGTGTTCGCTGCCAGACAGGCAGCGACCACCCAATACGAGGTTTTCATTTGCTGCTCCCGGAGCATCCTGCCCCCTCTCATCTTTTTGGCGATTAAAAGAAGTCGCTCTGTATGAAACCAAAATCCATCAATTCAGCATCTTTGACCGGGTTGAAGTTATCCATCTTGTTCTTGGCTGTCAGCGGTTCCGGTGGACTGCGTAACGCATTGGTTTTGTCGTAACCGGGACCGACGATAGCGAAGATAATGCCATTCCAGCCTTTGACAAAATCATCATGGGCGTAGCGTTTGTGACCGAGCACCGGGTCGCCGATATAGACCCAGTGCTTGTCCGCCCGCTGCAACACCACGAAGTGTTTGTAGCCGCGAATTTCCATCAATACCACCACCGGGATCGTCACTGCATCGAGTCTTTCCAGCGGGATCTTGTAGCCCCGGGCGCGCATGCCGATGCGCTCTATGTAGCGCTTCATGTCCAGCATGGAAAAACCCTGGGTACGCACTATGTCCTGGTCTGCGGTGACCAGCATGCCTTTGATGACGTGCTCCTCATCGACGTCGAGCCAATAGGCCTGGCGCAGTATCGTTGCCAGCGCAGCGGCGCCGCAGCTGAAATCGGTTTTCTGTTCGACGATGTCGCTGAACTTGCGCTCACGCAAACTCTGCACGTGCTTGTACACCAGCACGCCACCCGGCAGGGCGGCAACCGGTATCTGTGCAGCCTGGGTCATGCCAGAAAGACCAGACAGGCCAGACAGGCAGAGCAGGGCGAAAAGGGCAGTCTTACGCATGATCGGTACGCCTTCTGACTGTGGAAAAGCCCCGTCGCCGGTGCTTTCATTGCGATCACAATTACCGGCAAGCCTTGCAGCCTGCGGCGATGGACAGCGAGTTGCTTTGCTGGTTGCCTACCCCGGACGATATGTTGGCTCCGCCGTTGCCGGAGAAGTTGTTCATCGAGCCTGTCATCGAAGCATTGTTGGTTACAGGGGGTTTCCAGCCTTCTGGCGTCATCACTTGTTGAGTGGTTACGCCAGCCAGACCGAATACACCCACGGTTACGAAATCAGTCGTGGTGTTGCCGTTGTTGGTGACGTTCAGCCCGGACGCGCTTTGGTTAGCCGCTGCCGCCGCTTGTGCTGCACGACCGCCAGAAACGGCAATCGCCAGGTTGTTTTTCTGTTGGTTGAGGTTGCCCGCGGTCACGTTGATGCCGATGTTGCCGGAACCGCTATTGCCAGCGTTATTGAGCGTAGCGTTGTTGGTGTTGGAGTAGTTCTTGACGGTGCTGCCGGTGCTCCTCTGAGTCGCGCTGGAGACGGCGACGGCGGTGCCGAAGATGAAGCTTTCGTCAGCAGTGGCAATGGCGGCGGCGTTGTCTTGTTGGTTGCCGTCACCGGCTGCAACGTTGGCGCCCATGTTGCCGTTGGAGTTGTTCAGGGAGTTATCGACTTTAGCGTCGTTCCTGGTGCCCTGGTTCAATACGGTGTTGTCAGTGCTGTCCTGCGAGTCCATCACGGCCGCCCCGGCACCTGCTGTAATTTGCAGAATTTGTTCCAGGGTCGGGCCTTCAGGCTGATGGTTGTTGCCATGTCCATTGCCCTGATCGTGATCATCAAGACCGCCTGCTTGGGCTGCGAATGCCATCACTGCTGCCAGAGCGAAAGCTAGTGGCCTGAGAGCCGTTGTCGGGTTCATGGTGTTTCTCCGTGCTTTTTAGCTGGTCAAATGTTGGTACTTCCCCGATCGCACTGCATCGGGGTCAGTCAGCGACCCGGATGCTCAGGGTATTAGCCATTCGGTTGCCCACCCCGGCACTCTGGTTCACCTGGATCACTCCCCGGCTGCCGGTGAAGGCCTGGTCGCTTGTGACGACCTGGCGACTGCCGTTTGGGGTGCCAGTTGCTCCCAAGTTCGGTAACAACGCCACGTTCTGTTGAGAAAGAGCACTATCGTCAACAGCTTGCGGTGCAGCACTGATGCTGATGCGCATGGCGTTGGCCATCTGGTTGTTGGCCCCGGCACCCTGGTTGACGCCCAATACACCGTTGCCATTGCTCAAGGAGGTGCCGACGATACTGGCCGTCGCGTCCATCGACGGATTGGCGGGCGTGGTGATTTTCTGCTGGACGCTGGTGCTCGCATCGGCTTGGGTACCCATGGCGATCGCGCGGACGTTGGCCTGCTGTTGTTGTTCACCAGCCGCCTGGTTGACGTTGAAGTTGCCGCGGTATTGAGCACCGGAATCCTGGAGGGTGGCGTTGTTTACCGAACTGACGCCCGAATCGGCCATTACGCCGGTGCAGCCGAACAGGGCAAGTAGCAGCAGGGACCGACTCATCTCATTGGCCTCCCGCCATTCTGCCCAGTGAGCCGAGGCCGCTGCTCATGGCACGGTTGATGGTCCCGGAAATCGCGCTGCCACTGCCACCACCCTGGCCGACGGACATGCCGGGCATACCGTTGGGGTTGGTGACGACGTTGAGGCCTTGCACGCCACCCAGGCTTTGCCCGTTGTTGTGGCGAAGGGCCGTTCCGGTGGTGACCCCGGCGATGTCGGCATCGCTGAGTTCGCCGGTAACTCGGGCCGACGGGTTGGCATTGACGGTGTTCGGGTTCGGATCTGTGCCGCTGCTGCGACCGACAGGTGTTGGGTGAATGGTTCGATCGAGCACGATGACACCGTTGCCTTCGGCTTGAACATTGAAACTGAGAAGCGCACCGGCAGCGCTCGCGATCACCAAGAGCCACGTAAAGCCTTTTTTACCGAGTATCCCCACGATCATCTTTCCTTCTTTTGTGGGCTGGCCCTGGTCAGCTGTATAAAGGAGAGAGCGAAAGCTGTGCCGGTTTTTGAATATCGTGTTGAATCAATGGCTTATGGATGTTGTCCGGGAGCCCTTTGCCGAGGATGTTTCAACGGTGAGACAAAACCCTGCGCAGGCAGCCCGGATATGCGGATGCACCGCTCTAGAACAAGGGTCTTGGCGATGCTGTATCAGCGCCTTTACAAGTCCGGTGACCAAACGATGAAGGGCGCTGAAATGGGTGGTTTGAGACAGGAAGGGTGTTTCAGGATCGGACACTTTTCACCCAAAACAGGGGGGCGGGGGAGAATGCCCCAAACGCCGGTCAGGCCTCGAGCAATCGGGTCACCGCGTTCAGTGCCTGGAGTCGGCGATCTGCCCAATCTCCCTGCAGTACTTCAACGGATTGTGCGTGGTGCTCGAGCCAGGCCAGGGTCTGGTCGAAAAATGCCTGGCGCTCACTCAATCGGGGCTGGCAACGCTGGCCATCATCCGTCCAGGCAACGTGTTCCGGCGACAGCAGCAAGTGCAAGTCGTAATGCCGGGCCAGTAGCGCTTGTTCGATCCAGGCGGGACAGTCGCCGAACAGGGTTTGGCTCCAGAGGATATTGCTCAGCAGGTGCGTGTCGAGGATGAGCAAAGGCGGTTGTTGTGCTCGTGCTTCGTCCTCCCATGCCAATTGACCGCGGGCGATGTCCGGAATGTCGGCCAGGGTGGTGTCCCGCGGATTCTGCTCGATGAACCAGCGCACATACTCGTCGACCAGAATCCCGCCGAAGCGCTGTTGCAACTCGGCCGCCAGCCAGCTTTTACCGCTGGATTCGGGGCCTGTGAGTACCAGGACTTTCATGCGTGCAATGCCGGATCGGCACGCCATTCGCGCCAGCCTTGCACGGCGATCACAGTGAACAAGCCGTACAGGGTGGCGGTCAGGTACAGGTCCTTATAGATGAACAGCCCGACGAAAATCACATCCAGGGCGATCCACAGCGGCCAGCACTGGACACGCTTTTGCGCCATCCAGACCTGCGCCACCAGGCTGAACCCGGTCAGCGCCGCATCGAGCCAGGGTTGTGCGGCATCGGTCCAGTGGGCCATGGCCGCCCCCAGCAACAGGCTGCCAATTGCACCGATGGCAAGGCTCAACGCCACGGACCGGGTATCGAGCCGACTGACTTCGCGGCCATGGGTCGTTTCGCCAAACCGCGTCCACTGCCACCAACCGTAAAGCTGCAAGGCGGCATAGACGACTTGCAGCAGCATGTCCGAATACAGCTTCACCTCAAAAAAGATCCAGCTATAGAGCAGCACCATGACCAGGCCGATGGGCCAGCACCAGGGGTTCTGTTTGACTGTCAACCAGACGGCAATGACACCGAGGGCGGCGGCAAACAGTTCAAGCCCGGACATGGAGGCTCCTTGGTAAAATCGAAAAGGGGACGGATTGTAACCGGATCGGCGTCGAGAATCCCGTGGCGCAGGGTGTGCTTCATTGGCGCCCGATAACGCGGCAGCGCCAATCGGACTTGTCTGGTAGGATTTCGGCCCCGCGCGGATAAACCCGAATCAGGGTTGTTTTTTCACAGGATTTTTACGGCTCTGTGGTGATCCTTGATGCGCGGTGCTTCAGCTACGCTAATCGCAATTCAAGCTTTTGAAAAATACTAACGGGGCATGCCGACGCGCATAGCCTTTTGGGGGATTGATGGATCTTTGGACCGCCTTTCAGGCATTGATTCTTGGGGTTGTAGAAGGGCTGACCGAATTCCTGCCCATTTCCAGTACCGGCCACCAGATAATCGTGGCCGACTTGCTCGGCTTCGGGGGCGAGCGGGCGATGGCGTTCAACATCATTATTCAGCTGGGGGCCATCCTGGCAGTGGTGTGGGAGTTTCGACGCAAGATCTTCGACGTGGTCATCGGTCTGCCGACCCAGCCGGGCGCCCGGCGGTTTACCGCGAACCTGTTGATCGCGTTCCTGCCCGCCGTGGTGTTGGGTGTGATCTTCGCTGACCTGATCCACAAGTACTTGTTCAACCCGATCACCGTGGCAACGGCGCTGGTCGTGGGCGGGATCATCATGTTGTGGGCCGAGCGCCGTCAGCATGAAGTACACGCCGAAACGGTGGATGACATCACCTGGAAAGATGCCCTGAAAGTCGGCTTCGCCCAATGCCTGGCCATGATTCCGGGCACTTCGCGTTCGGGCTCGACGATCATCGGCGGGTTGCTGTTCGGCCTGTCGCGCAAGACCGCTACCGAGTTCTCGTTCTTCCTGGCGATGCCAACCATGGTCGGCGCAGCGGTGTACTCGGGCTATAAATACCGTCACCTGTTTGTCCCGGCGGATTTCCCGGTGTTCGCGATCGGTTTCGTCACGGCGTTCGTCTTCGCGATGATCGCGGTCCGCGGGCTGCTCAAGTTCATCGCCAACCACAGCTATGCGGCGTTTGCCTGGTATCGCATTGTGTTCGGCCTGATCATCCTGGCGACCTGGCAATTCGGCTGGGTCGACTGGAGCGCGGCCAAGCCGTGAGTGACTCAAGCGCGCGCAATAACCCCGGGCGTCAGCCCGGGGGACAGATCCGCCATTCACGGTTGAAGTGGCTGGTGTTTGCAATCCTGTGCGCGTTGCCGCTGTCGGGTTCGGTGTCGTCATGGCTGCACGGGGTCTCGTTGATTCCCCTGGCGGCCTACGGCATCGTCAGTGTCGTGACGTTTTTTCTGTACTGGAGCGACAAGCGCAAGGCCCGCGCCGAACAATGGCGGACGCCGGAGAATGTCCTGCATGCGCTGGAGTTCGCCGGAGGCTGGCCCGGTGCCTTGCTGGCCCAGCAAGCGTTTCGGCACAAAACCCGCAAAGTCTCGTACCAGTTGGTGTTCTGGATCATCGTGCTACTGCACCAGGTGTTCTGGATCGACCACCTGTTCCTCGGCGCACACCTGTTCGCCTTGTTCTAATGAAGAAGGCCCTATAGCAACAGACCGACTTGAGTGCGCTTTGGCAGTCTGCTCACCACCAATTGGTGGGAACGCTGCAGCAATCCCTGCAGTTCTTCGCTACCGAGCGGGTAGGGCGTCTCCATGATGATCCACTGGGCGCGCGCCAGATAAGGCGCCGGATGAATCCCCGGACGGTCGCAATGGCCGAGAAACAGATCCTTGTCGACCTTGAAGGCCAGGGAATCACCCCGCAGGCCCTGCAACGCGAACATCTTGTTCCCGGCAATCGAAAACACCCGTACGCCTCCCCATTTATAGTCTTCCCGCGCTCCCGGCAGGGCGAGGCAAAACTTCGCGACATCCTCTTCGCTCATCCGTCCGGCTTTCATAACAATCGTTCCCCACAGGCATTGAAGGATTCGACCAGATGGTCAATCCAGGCGCGTACCGCCGGCATCACCCCGCGTCGATGAGGATAGACCGCTTGCAGCCACCCACCGGGCAACGACCACTCGGGAAGCAGCTGCACCAGCGAGCCGTTCTCCAGTTCCTGCTCGCAATACATCATGGGCAGCAACGTAAAACCCAGGCCTGAAAGCGTGCTGGCCTTGCGCACGATAAAGTCATCGATGCCCAGTCGGGCCTCGAGCGCGAGTTCAAAACTTTTGCCTTTTTGATCCAGCAGGCGGATGTGCACCAGACGGTCGGCTTCCAGGGCGCCGAGCACCGGCAGGTTTTTCAGATCCTCGGGATGGTTGATCTCACGGCCAACGAGGAAACCGGGGCTGGCGACCATCAGCATCTGCGCCTGACGCAGGCGACGGGTGACCAGCAGCGGGTCTTCGTCGCCCAGCTCGCGCACACGCAGGGCCACGTCAATGCCTTCGTTCACCAGATCGACCCGCCGGTTGAGCAGCATGATCTCCAGCTGGACTTGCGGAAACCGTTCCAGAAAGTCGCTGATCACCCCCGGCAATATTTCGTGGGCCAGCCCGACCGGGCAGGACACCCGCAAACGCCCGCGGGGCTCGCTGGACATGCTGGCAACAGCCTCGTCGGCCATTTCCGCCTCCAGCAGCATCGCCTGGCAATGCCTGAGGTAGCGCTCGCCCACCGCGGTCAGTTTCAGTTGTCGGGTGGTGCGTTGCAGCAATCGCGCGCCAAGGCGTTCTTCCAGTTCGGCGATGCGCCGTGACAATCGGGACTTGGGAATGCCGAGCACACGCCCGGCTGCCGCGAAACCACCGGCTTCCACGACTTTGGCGAAGTAATACAGGTCGTTGAGGTCTTGCATGATGTGAGCCTGATTGTTCTATCTGTGAGACGAACTATCGCATTATTGCCGTCTAATCAGCTATTGGTTTCGTCTGTAGGATTAGTTCCATCAGATCGCCCTTGTGGGCGATCCTCACCTGGAGATCCCACATGAAACTGCTGCATATCGATTCGAGCATCCTGGGCGACAATTCGGCTTCCCGTCAGTTGAGCGGCGAAGTCGTCAAAGCCTGGCAAGCCGCCGAGCCTACTGCTGTTGTGACTTACCGCGACCTGGCGGCCGACGCGCTCAGCCACTTTTCCGCCACCACCCTGGTCGCTGCAGGCACCACCGCTGAGCTGCGCAACGCTGCACAACAGCACGAAGCCGAACTGAGCGCCTCGACCCTGGCCGAATTCCTGGCTGCCGATGCCGTGGTGATTGCCGCACCGATGTACAACTTCACCATCCCGACTCAACTGAAGGCCTGGATCGACCGCATCGCGGTAGCCGGCCAGACCTTCCGTTACACCGAAGCCGGCCCTGAAGGCCTGTGCGGCGGCAAGAAAGTGGTGATCGTCTCGACTTCAGGCGGCATGCACGCCGGTCAGGCAACCGGTGTTGCCCACGAAGAGTATTTGAAGTTGCTGTTCGGTTTCATTGGCATCACCGACATCGAAATCGTCCGCGCCGAAGGCCTGGCTTACGGTGACGACGTGYGCAACAAAGCCATGAGCGACGCTCACACGCAGATCAGCGAGCAGTTGTTCGCCGCAGCGTAAGGCTTGCGTAAAAGTAAGCAACCGTTCAGGTAAAGCCCCAAAAAACTCTGTAGTCTGGTTACGCAAGTACCAGCTACGGAGTTTTTTGTTTCTGGTCGTTTCAGATTGTGGCCCGACTTATGCAGTCGATGGCTTAGGTCTCAAGTCCGGTAACAGGTGGGGCATCCCATGGTGCGTCTTTGTGCAACTTTGCTGATTTGCCTGCTCAGCAGCCTGAATACAGTGCACGCCGCGCCTGCGCCGCATCCTCACTGGAGCGTCGGCTTCCATGAGATGACTTTTCTCGACCCACTGGACCTGCAGCCGATGCGCGCCATCGCCTTCTATCCGTCCAGTGATTGGGAGCACACCAGCAAGCTCGAGGGTTACACCGTCGAAGCCGGGGAGGACACCAAAATCGCCATTGGCCGGTTCCCGATGCTGATGCTGTCCCACGGTAACACCGGCACTCCACTGGCCTTGCACGATCTCGCCACGTCGCTGGCGCGAAAAGGTTTTGTCGTGGTGGCAGTGATTCACCCCGGCGACAACTCCAGGGATCACAGTCGTCTCGGTACTTTGAGTAACCTGTACGGCCGGCCGATCCAGATTTCCGAAGCCATTACCGCCACCTTGGGCGACCGTATGCTGTCGCCGTTCGTCAATGCCGATCAAGTGGGGGTCATCGGTTACTCGGCCGGTGGCGAGACCGCATTGATTCTGTCCGGTGCCACCCCGGATCTGGATCGCCTGCGGCGTTACTGCCAGGAGCGGCCGGATGACCGCGATGCCTGCAACACCCAGGGTGAACTGATTGTCGACCGCGACGACCTGCAACCGGTGGCCGATCCTCGCGTTCACGCCTTGATGCTGATGGCGCCGTTGAGCCTGAAATTCGGCCGCCACACTCTGGCCGACGTGCATGTGCCGGTACTGCTTTACAGCGGCGATGGCGACAAACTGGTGGCCTTTGACAAGAACGCCGCGGCGTTGGCGCGCAAACTGCCGACGGCGCCTGACTTCAAGCTACTGGCCGGGGCAGGGCACTTCGTCTTCATGGCGCCGTGCAATGACGAGCAGATCGTGATCATGCCCGCGCTGTGCACCGATGCGGATGGCGTCGATCGGCAAGACATACACCGCAATCTGATTTCCGAGGCTGGAAGTTTCTTCTCGCGCACCCTGGGTCGGGAAACCCGGGCCGGGATGCAGACTGCCGATCAATAGGTGAAGTGAGTTACTTGTTAGCCAAGGCTGTTTCCAGAGTCTGAACTCTGGCATTCAATTCACGGACCGATTCAATCAGCGGAGCGACGAGTTTCTGATAATCCACTTGCAGGCGATCGTTGTCAGTGCGCACCAACTGTGGGTAAACTTTCTGGACGTCCTGGGCAATCAGGCCTATGTCAGCTTTGTCATTTTGTTTCCAGTTGAATGTTACACCGCGAAGTTTAAGAAGGTTCTCCGTCGGGCTTTCCAGGCGCTGGATATTGGTTTTCAGTTTTTCATCGCTGAATGGACAGCATTCGCTGCCAATATCGCCAAGGTCCCAGCATTTACCGTTGTGGCAAATCTGTTGTTGGGCGGTATTTTCCGCCTGTGCAGTGGTGTAAAGGGAAAGCATCAGAGTGGGTGCCAGAAGGGCTAGAGGCAGAATGCGCATTATTTGTTCCTTTATTAGTTATCGGGGCGACCTCGTTGGATTTTGTCAAAATTAATAGTTATAACAATAATGGCACTGTGCATTAAGTTAAACTGGATATTGCCTTCTGTATGTATTTTGAAATGTTTTAACAAGCCGTAACTATTCTAGATTGGTTTTAACTTGCAATGCCGACGGCTCGGCGCGATAGCAGCAATGTCAGGCCCAACCCTGTCACTGACAGCAATGCCGCGAAAAAGAAAATCCATGGATAGCCAAGATTCAACGCCACCGCTCCCATCAGCGGGCCGGCAATTGCCAATGCCAGGTCGAAAAACACGGCATAGGCACTCAAACCCGCACCCCGACTGGAATTAGGCACCTGTTTGATCGCCTCGACACCCAGCGCCGGGTACACCAGCGAAAGGCCGAATCCGGTCAGCCCTGCACCGATCAATGCATACCTGGTCGAAGGGGCCAGCCACAGCAAAACCAGGCCAACCGTTTCGATGCACATGCAGGCAATGGCTGAAGTGAATCCACCAAAGCGGTTGATGCTGGAAATGAACAGCAGGCGCGACAGAATGAAACACACGCCGAACACAGTCAGGCAGTATGCCGCCCCCGTCCACCCGCGATTGACGTAATACAAGGTAATAAAGGTCGTCAGGGTGCCATAGCCGATGGAAGCCAGGCTCAGACTCGCGCCAAACGGCGCAATGCGCCCGAACACCGCCCGGAACGGCAGACGTTCACCGCGTACCACCGGCACCGAGGGTTTGTTGCGAATCAGCAGCAGTGCGGCCAAGGCGAGCAGCGACAGGGCAATGCCGAGGCTGGCGAAACCCAGCTGCTGAACCATCACCACGCCCAGGGGCGCACCAATGGCAATGGCGCCATAGGACGCGATGCCGTTCCAGGAGATCGACCGGGCGGTGTGTTCAGCGCCTACCTGACCCATGCACCAACTGATGGTGCCTACGCCGATCAGTCCCTGAGCGATGCCGAGTAACAGGCGGCCAACGAGCAGGATTAGAAGGCTGAGCAGCGGCAAGCTTTGCAACAACACCGACAGCCAGGTCAGCACGCCGCTTAATACAATCCCCGACAGGCCATAAATGATTGCGCGCTTGGTGCCTACGCTGTCGGACATTCGCCCGGCCATGGGCCGGCTGAGCAGGGTGGCGAGGTATTGCGAGCCGATGGTCAGCCCGGCCACGATGGCGCTGAACCCGAGCTGCTCGTGGACGTAACCCGGCAGTACCGCAATCGGCAAACCGATACAGAGGAAGGCGATGAAGGTATAGAAGACGATGGAGACGATCTGCAGGGTGATCGCCATGGAGCTTTGCGGAGACACTTGCTGCACAGACATGAGGGCTCGTTCGCGGGCGGCGGTTGGGAGAGCTGCATCATGGCGCGGCGTTGGGATAAAAGAAAGCAGGCTAACTACTTTTGCCGTGACATTATCGCTGTTCCTCATGGCCTCATCGCGAGCAAGTCGGATCGCGATAATTTATGCACCTACAAGAAACCTTGGCCCGGAATGCAAAAAGCCCCGTCACCAGGACAGGGCTTTTCACTTGAAGCTTGCAACTAAAGGCTTGTGGCTGCCCTTAGAACACCACACCCTGGCTGCGCAGGTAATCGTCGTAGGTGCCGCTGAAGTCGGTTACGCCGTTAGGGCTCAACTCGATGATGCGGGTGGCCAGGGACGATACGAACTCACGGTCGTGGCTGACGAAGATCAGCGTGCCCGGATAGTTCTCCAGCGCCAGGTTCAGCGACTCGATGGATTCCATGTCCAGGTGGTTGGTCGGTTCGTCCATCACCAGCACGTTCGGCTTTTGCAGGATCAGCTTGCCGAACAGCATACGACCTTGTTCACCACCGGAAATCACCTTGACCGACTTGAGGATCTCGTCGTTGGAAAACAGCATCCGGCCCAGGGTGCCGCGAATGATCTGCTCGCCCTGGGTCCACTGGCCCATCCAGTCGAACAGGCTGACGTCGTCTTCGAAGTCGTGGGCGTGGTCCTGGGCGTAGTAGCCCAGCTCCGCGCTTTCGGTCCATTTCACGGAACCGGCGTCCGGTGTCAGCTCACCCATCAGGGTGCGCAGCAGGGTGGTCTTGCCGATACCGTTCGGGCCGATGATCGCCACGCGTTCGCCGGCTTCGACGGTGAAGCTGAAGTTCTTGAACAGGGTCTTGCCGTCGAAGCCCTTGGACATCTGCTCGATGGTCACGGCCTGGCGGTGCAGCTTTTTGGTTTGCTCGAAGCGGATGAACGGGCTGACGCGGCTCGATGGCTTGACTTCGGCCAGCTGGATCTTGTCGATCTGCTTGGCGCGGGAGGTGGCCTGCTTGGCTTTCGAGGCGTTGGCCGAGAAGCGGCTGACGAAGGTCTGCAGTTCGGAGATCTGCGCTTTCTTCTTGGCGTTGTCCGACAGCAGTTGCTCACGGGACTGGGTCGCCGCGGTCATGTACTCGTCGTAGTTGCCCGGGAACAGGCGCAACTCACCGTAGTCCAGGTCGGCCATGTGGGTGCAGACGCTGTTAAGGAAGTGACGGTCGTGGGAAATGATGATCATGGTGCTGTTACGCGCCTTGAGGATCGTTTCCAGCCAGCGGATGGTGTTGATGTCCAGGTGGTTGGTCGGTTCGTCGAGCAACAGCACTTCCGGATCAGAGAACAGTGCCTGGGCCAGCAACACCCGCAGTTTCCAGCCCGGAGCCACTTCGGACATCGGACCGAAATGCTGTTCCAGAGGAATACCCAGGCCCAGCAGCAGTTCGCCGGCACGGGATTCGGCGGTGTAGCCGTCCATTTCGGCGAACTCGGTTTCCAGCTCGGCCACGGCCATGCCGTCTTCTTCGCTCATTTCCGGCAGCGAGTAAATGCGGTCGCGCTCGGCCTTGACCTTCCACAGCTCTTCGTGACCCATGATCACGGTGTCGATCACGGTGAATTCTTCGTAGGCGAACTGGTCCTGGCGCAATTTACCCAGGCGCACGTTCGGTTCCAGCATGACCTGGCCGCCGGACGGCTCGAGGTCATTGCCGAGAATCTTCATGAAGGTCGACTTGCCGCAACCGTTGGCGCCGATCAGACCGTAACGGTTGCCACCGTTGAACTTGACCGAAACGTTTTCGAAGAGCGGCTTGGCGCCGAACTGCATCGTGATGTTAGCTGTAGAAATCAAAGGTTTTTCCTGCGAAGCATTCAGAGTAGCCAGGGTTGCGGCAGTACCGCGCTTGACCCGAATCAAAGTGCGCTGAAAGCGGGTTTTCCCGTCATCAGCGAAGAGGCACGTAAAGTTTGGCGGCAATTGTACTGGTCTGGCTCTTTAAACGATAGGGCGTTGAGATCACTGCAACGCTTTGGCGGATTTTGCGGACACATTTTCGCAGTTGCAGGTTAACTATTGGTTACAAACTGTGGCTAAAATGCCATCCAACAGCCGGAAACCGACCATCGGCAAGGCTCGATTGTACTAAGGGGCCGCTGTTTCGTAATCAGTCGCTGCACAAGACCCGGGAGGGCGCTGTTTGTTTATTTCCAACCTGTGACGATTTCCGTGAAACTCATCATTGCCGTTATCTACGTTGTCTCCATTGCGTATGTCCACCTGCGCGGTCAGGTGCGCCACAAGCTGGGTCGCCAGTTGAGTGATCACTCGACGTTTCTGGCGCCGATCAATTGCTTTCTTTATCTGTTTTCGAAAACCCCCAACAAGCCTTATCTCGACCCGGCCGACTTTCCCGACCTGAGCCCGCTGCRGGCGCATTGGGAAGAAATCCGTGCCGAAGGCCGGAACTTGCTTCACGCCGGCGAGATCAAGCGTTCGAATCAATACGATGACGTCGGTTTCAACTCGTTTTTCAAGACCGGCTGGAAGCGCTTCTATCTCAAGTGGTATGGCGACAGCCACCCGTCGGCCATGAAACTCTGCCCGCGCACCACTGAGCTGGTGCAGGGCATTGGCTCGATCAAGGCGGCGATGTTCGCCGAGCTGCCCCCGGGCTCCAGACTGGTGCGCCATCGCGATCCGTACGCCGGTTCGTACCGTTATCACCTCGGACTGGACACACCCAACGCTGAAGGTTGCTACATCAATGTCGATGGCCAGCACTACCATTGGCGCGATGGCGAAGCGGTGATGTTCGATGAGACCTACATTCATTACGCAGAGAACACCACGGCGCACAATCGCATCATCTTGTTTTGCGACGTCGAGCGGCCGATGAAGTATCGCTGGGCAGCGGCATTCAATCGCTGGTTCAGCCGCACTGTCATGTCGGCGGCAGGTGCGCCGAACGAGGACGGAGACAGGACGGGCGGGCTTAACCTTCTGTTCAGCAAGATCTACAAGCTTCGCCTGCGCGGCAAGGAGCTGAAAAGGCGCAACCGCAAGCTTTACTACCTCGAAAAGTGGTCGATCCTTGCCGGGCTGCTGGTGGTCTTTATTCTGATTTGAAGGGTGTATTCGGGCGGCGTTCCGACGATGAGGCCGGAACATCCAGCCTGTTACATCTTGCCGGGGAGGTTTTTGTTAACAAAACCGAACCCCGGGCGTAGCGTGGTATCGAAGTCCTTATCCGCGCGACGTAGAGAGGCACCCCATGAACCGATACGTGTTTGGCGCCATTGTGCTGGTCTTGAGTGGCGTATTGGGCCCACTGGCCCGGGCCGATGCCTCTGTTTCGTGGCAATTGGCCCAGAACCTGCCGGGCCGTACCAACAACAATCCTTACAGCAGTCCGATTAACCGGGCCAACCCCAACAGCATGCAAGGCACTCAACCCGGCGCCCCGGCCATACGCGGACCCAATACCGTGCCGGTCCCGCGCTCGCCGACGCTGGACAACGGTGGCATCGGTAATCGCTATCCCGACCGGACCGCTCCCGCCAGCCCACCGAAATTCATTCCCAATCCTGCCCCGCGAGACACCGGCACCGACAACCGATGAGTGGCAGGCGTCACCTCTGCCCGTTACTTTTCACGAAACCTCATGTTCATCGGAAAAGGAATCCTGCATGTTGCGCAAAAACCTATTGGCAGCCCTCTGTGCCAGCGTATTGATCAGCGCTGCTGTTCCTGTGCTTGCCGCGCCCGCCCAGACGATGAAAAGCGAAGAAGGCACCCTCGAGGTCACCCCCGTCGTGACGGGGCTGGAGCACCCATGGGCCCTGGCATTCCTGCCGGATCGTAAAGGCATGCTGGTGACCGAACGGCCCGGCAACCTGCGACTGGTGACCGCCGACGGCAAGCTGTCAGCACCGCTCAATGGCGTGCCGACGGTCTGGGCCAAGGGGCAGGGCGGCTTGCTCGACGTGGCGTTGTCACCGGATTTCAAGCAGGACCGGACGGTCTATCTGTCCTATGCCGAAGGGGGTGGTGAGGATAACAAGGCCGGTACTGCGGTGGGGCGCGGCCGGCTCTCCGACGATATGACGGCGCTCAAGGATTTCCACGTGATCCTGCGTCAGGAACCCAAACTCTCGGTGGGCTACCATTTCGGCTCGCGGCTGGTGTTCGATCGCGACGGCTACCTGTTCGTGACCCTGGGGGAAAACAACGACCGCCCGACCGCCCAGGACCTCGACAAACTGCAGGGCAAAGTGGTGCGGATCTACCCGGACGGCACGGTGCCAAAGGACAACCCCTTTGTCGGCCAAGCCAACGTGCGCCCGGAGATCTGGTCCTACGGGCAGCGCAATCCGCAAGGCGCGGCGCTCAACCCGTGGAACGGCACGCTGTGGGAAAACGAACACGGCCCCCGGGGTGGCGATGAAATCAACATCATCGAGCGTGGCAAGAATTACGGCTGGCCGCTGGCGACCCATGGCATCAACTACTCCGGTCAACCGATTCCCGAAGCCAGGGGGGATACCGTCGAAGGCACCGTTGCCCCGAACCATGTCTGGGAAAAATCCCCGGGCCTGAGTGGCATGGCGTTCTACGATGCCGACCGTTTCAAGGCCTGGCAGCGCAACGTGTTTATCGGCGCGTTGGTCAGCCAGGAACTGATCCGCCTGGAGTTCGATGGCGACAAGGTCGTGCACGAGGAGCGCTTGCTCGGGGAGTTGAAAAAACGCATTCGCGATGTGCGGCAGGGGCCGGATGGCTATTTGTATGTGTTGACCGATGAGGAGAACGGTGGCGTTTACAAAGTCGGGTTGAAGCTGCCGGCTGACTAAAGACCTCTACAAAAACTTGCCATTGACTTGCCATCAGCACCCGGCTAATTTCGAGCCATGACTTCCACTGTATTGCGCTGCCAGCCAAGCATTATTACCGCCATTCCTCATTTGGCGGGCTAGCTCACGGCTGCAGTACCCAACCCGCCCTCGAGGCGGGTTTTTACTTTCTGTCTCCCGGGCCCCGATCAACGTCAGGAGACGACAATGAGTTTTACAACCGATCAGCAAGCCCTGCTTGAACGCTACGTCAAAAAGATCCTTGCCGCGCCGGTGTATGAACTGGCGGTGCGCACGCCGTTGCAAGCGGCGCCGGCCTTGTCTGAAGCCTTGGGCAACCAGGTCCTGCTCAAGCGCGAAGACTTGCAACCGACCTTTTCCTTCAAGATCCGCGGCGCCTACAACAAGCTGGTGCAGCTGAGCGAAGCGCAAAAGGCTCGCGGCGTGGTCACGGCTTCTGCAGGCAATCATGCGCAGGGCGTGGCGCTGGCGGCACGGGAGTTGGGGATCGACGCCACCATCGTCATGCCCTGTACGACGCCGCAATTGAAGGTCATCGGGGTGCGCAGTCGCGGCGCCGATGCGGTATTGCACGGCGAAAGTTTTCCGTTTGCCCTGGCCTATGCGCTGGACCTGGCCCGGGAAACCGGTCGCACCTTTGTTTCGCCTTTCGACGACCCGCAAGTGATCGCCGGCCAAGGCACGGTGGCCATGGAAATCCTGCGCCAGCATCAAGGGCCGCTGGATGCGATCTTCGTGCCGGTGGGTGGCGGGGGGCTGATCGCGGGCATCGCCGCTTACGTCAAATACTTGCGACCGCAGGTGCGCATCATCGGCGTCGAGTCGGAGCATTCCGCGTGCCTGCAAGCTGCGTTGCTGGCCGGTGAGCGAGTTATCCTGCCCAGCGTCGGCACCTTCGCCGACGGGGTGGCGGTGGCGCAGATCGGCGCTTACGGGTTTGAGGTTTGCCGGTTTTGCGTCGATGAGGTGGTGACGGTCAGCAACGATGAGCTTTGCGCCGCGATCAAGAATATCTACGACGATACCCGCTCGATCACCGAACCTTCCGGTGCGCTGGCGGTGGCCGGAATCAAGAAGTACGTGGCACAGAGCGGCGCTCGTGGTCAGACCCTGGTCGCCATCGACTCGGGTGCCAACATCAATTTCGACAGCCTGGGGCATGTGGCCGAGCGAGCTGCGTTGAGTGGCGCTCCGGCATGACGCGAGGGCAGGCCGATAGCGGATGACCGGTTATTCCTGAACGGCTTTCTCGACCTTGTTCGATGCCGACCAGATTCGGTAGCGCACTTCGATGTCCTTGGGTACGTACAGTACGAGCGGCAGTTTGCTGTTGTAACGCAGCAGGAAGCCGTCACCGACCACCGGTACAAAATCCTGTTTGCGCGTGCCGTCCGGGCAGGCCATCAGCGTGCTCATCGGGCCAATGACTTTTTCCAGGCGATAGAACGGGTAGCCCCAGCCCTCGAGGTTCTTCTCCTCGAGAATGCCGCCCAGACGCGGGTTATTGCAGTCGACTGTCATCATCTTGCCGGCCAGGATCTCGACCTGGAAGTCGTTTTCCCGGGGCTGTGGCGCGAGGTGGATCACCTGGCGGGTAAACCCGCTTTCGGCCTTCGGATAGGGCGCGGTGTCTTCGAGTTTGGCGGCGTGTGCCAGGCCCGTCAGTCCGAGAGCGAATAGCCCGAGTGTCGCGTGTGTAGTCAAAGAACTCATGGTTGCCTCCTTGCTTGAAGTGAAGGTCGGCATTCTCACTGCCGTGTGCAGTGAAGGCAAACCCGTGGCGCCCAGCATGCAGATTGCAGGGTTACAAGGTGTGTTTATTGCGAACTGCATGGCAGGCTTTACAGGTGACTTGCCTGAACCCATGAATTGCCGATGAACTGCACAGCGAAATCCGGAGCATGATTTATGCTGTAGCTGTCCTTGAAGCTTGCCGGGATTCCATATGAGCGAGCATTGACCGTCATTGGCAGTCTCACATAGGAGGGAGTCGCCATGTTTCTTTCTGCCTTGGAAATTCGCAACATCATCGAAAGCAGTTTTCTACCCAAGCGCTGCCAGTGCACGCTGTCACCGGATCTGTCCATGACCGTCAAGGTCTATGCCGACGGTCAAACCGATCATCTGGATCTATTGGTCACCGGCATCGATGCCTCCGGGCTCAATGGTTGTCGGGAAATAAACGAGTTGATTGCCCAACTGCGCTCCAGACAGCATCACGTAGACGTCGAGCCACACTCGATGCTGGGCAAAGCGCTCTAGCTTGCTGTTTCGAGTTCCACGGACACGCGCCGGGTCTGGAAGAACGCCAGGCCCAGCGCCAGTTCAACGGCAACCGCCAGCAAATCAGACTTTTCGGTCAGCCCTGGTTCTCGCAGGCGTCGGAAAGTTTACGGTAAGTAATCTCTGCGGGTTTTCCCCTGTCATCGATGTACTTCATCTGGGCATCTACCACTTTGCACTCAAGGGTGTCCGGCTCGGTCAGTGAAATCACTTTGCTGACATGCAATGGCATGCCGTAGTGATAGGGCACGGCTTGAGAGTCAGTGGTGTCATTGGCCTGAGCCAGGCCGGCAAACGCAGCGCAGGCGAAGGCGGTGGCAACCAGCAGGGTACGAGTGTTCATCAGCGATCTCCGGTGCGGACGGAAAGTCAGTTCGATGTGTGGCTTGTCGAACTTGCCGCACTGGGCGTCAGAACAGTCTGAGGGCGTGCGGTCCAGTGAAGTGTCGGATCGCACGGTTAAACGAGGGTTAACCCGGCTAAACGCCGCCTGTTGCGGATGCGCGATCCTGTGTATCAGTTAAGACCATCGGGCGCCTGATGGAAAGTCATCGCGAGCAGGCTCGCTCCCACAGTGCCAAAGGGTGGACACAAATGCTGTGGACGACCCGGAACCCTGTGGGAGCGAGCTTGCTCGCGATGAGGACATCAGTGTCAGTGCAACTCCAACTGCTGCCGATAAGGCAAATCCGGCCCAGTCTTGCTGCACGTCAACGCCGCCGCCTGCACCGCGAACTTCAGCATGCGGTCGATCTGCTCGCGGCCAAGTTGCTTCACACCGTCCACCGAATCCAGCTGCTGTTCGGTCAGCCAGGTAATCAGCGCCGCCTGAAAGGTATCGCCCGCGCCTACGGTGTCGGCGATTTTTACCGAACGGGCGGGAGCCGACCACGAGCCATGAGCCCGGCTGAACACGCTGGCGCCTTCGCCACCCCGGGTCAGGAACACCAGCTGACAGCGGTGTTGCAACCAGCCTTCGATTACCCGCGCCGGATCCTGGTCGGGATACAGCAGATGCAGGTCCTCGTCGCTGACCTTGATCAGGTCAGCCAGCTCCACCAGCGTCGCGATCCGCGCACGCCACAGGTCAATGTCCGGCTGCGGATTCAGGCGCACGTTCGGATCGAGGCTGATCAGGCGCTTGCCACTTTCCCGGCGCACCAGGGCCAATAGCGTGTCGGCAATCGGCTGCACCACCAGGGAAAACGAGCCGATATGCAGGCCGCGCACTTCAGGCCCGAGCGCCGGCAGGTGCTCCGGTTGCAATTGTCGATCCGCGCAGCCTTCGCCACGGAAGCTGTACTGCGGCGAGCCATTGGCCCCGACCGCGACCATCGCCAGGGTGGTCGGCGCGGCGAAGTCCAGCAGGTAGTCCTGGCGCACGCCTTCATCTTGCAACACTTGCAGCAGGCGCCGGCCCAGGTAGTCGGTGGACAACCCGGCCAACAGCGCCGCGTCCACGCCCAAGCGGCGCAAGCCCACCGCCACATTGAACGGCGAACCACCGGCAATGGCTTTGAAATTCACTTTGGAAGCCAGACCGCTGGCGTCGTTTTCACTGAAAAAATCGAACAGCGCTTCGCCACACACCAGGTACATAGTTGTTCACTCTTCAAAGGGTTGCGACATGCTGTTGATAGCGTTCATAAGCCTGCTGACAGGCTTGTACATTGTCGGCGACCGGCAGGGTTTCACTGGCCGGGTCGAGTTTCACGCAGCGCTCGCACAAGTCCGCCAGGCTGTCTTCGTGCCCGTTCGCCCGGGATACGCACCAGGCCGCCTGAATCGCCGCACCGAGGGCTGCGGCCTCGCTTTGTTCGGTGCAGATCACCGGTGTATTCATGATGTCGGCGACGATTTGCCGCCAGACCGCACTTTTCGAACCACCGCCGATCAGCCTTATGCTGCGGCTTTGTAAGCCATTGCGGCGTAGCAGGTCCAGTCCGTAACGCAAACCGAACGTCGTGCCTTCGACCACTGCGCGGCACAGATTGGCCCGGGTCAGATTGGTCATGGTCAGGCCCGACAGGCTGCCGCTGGCATGGGGCAGGGCAGGCACCCGCTCACCGTTGAAAAACGGCAGCATGCTCACACCTTCGGCACCGATCGGCGCCTGGGCAACGAGCTCGTTGAACTGATCGATGTCGAGGTCCAGCAGGTCACGAATCAGGCCGGTGGCATTGGTCAGGTTCATGGTGCAGATCAAAGGCAGCCAGCCACCGCTTGAAGAACAGAACGTGGCAACCGCCGCTTGCGGGGCGACGTTCGGTTGATCGGCATAGGCGTACACCGTACCCGACGAACCGAGGCTCATGGTGATCGCCCCGGGCTGGATGTTGCCGGTGCCAATGGCGCCCATCATGTTGTCGCCGCCACCACTGGACACCAGTGCCCGCGGGTTGATGCCCAGCTGTTCGGCAATGCCCGGCAGTATCGTACCGACCGCCTGGTGGGCATCGATCAACTCCGGCAGGGCGGCTTGCAGGCGTCCGCTCGGGTCGATGTCACGCAACAATTGCAAATCCCACTGGCGCGTACGCACATTGAAATACCCGGTGCCCGAGGCATCACCGTACTCGCTGCAACTGCGGCCGGTGAGCCAGTGGTTGAGGTAGTCGTGGGGCAGCAGGATACGGGCGATGCGGGAAAACACCTCGGGATGCTGCTCTTTGGTCCATAGCAGTTTGGACAGGGTGTAGCCCGGCGCGATGACCACGCCGAGGCGTTCCAGCGAACCCTTTTCGCCACCCAGGTGCGCCAGCAGGCGGTCATTTTCCGGGGTGGTTTCGGTGTCGCACCAGAGCTTGGCCGCGCGCAATACCTTGCCCTGATCGTCGAGCAGCACCAGACCATGTTGCTGGCCGGACACACCAATGCCGAGGATCGACTGGCCATCGACCCTGGCCGCGAGCAAGGCGTGGCGGGTGGCGGTGGTGAAGGCTTCCAGCCACTGCCGGGTGTCCTGTTCACGACGGCCATTGGCGCCGCTGATCATCGTGTGGGCRGACGCTCCCTGACCGAGTACTTCACCACTTGCCGCGTCGAGGATGATGGCTTTGGTGCCCTGAGTGCCGCAGTCGATGCCGAGGAAGAGTTGTCGGGTTGTCATGCAGGATCCTTGGATCGTCAGGTGGATATCGTTGAGCATTCAGCATCTCTGCTGACGGTCAGGCCGCTATCGCGGGCAAGCCCGCTCCCACAGGGTTTATCTGCGAACACATTATTTGTGAACAACAGTGACCAAACTGTGGGAGCGGGCTTGCCCGCGATAGCGGCAGCAGATTCACCGCAGGGCCTACGCCAAAACTCGTTCCAATGTCCGTGACACCCCCACATCCCGCAAACTGTTGCAACACCACTCGAACGCCGCGACAAACTCCGCCGAGCGGGGAATCGCCGTACCAAAAATCTCCTCGACCGCCAACAAACGCTGGGTAATCAACACATGATCGGCCACCAGCGTCTGGCAGAACGCTGCGCGCGGGTCCGGTATCGAATAGGTCTCGCCATGCTCATCCACGCCCTTGAGGTACAACGCCCACGCCGCCACCACCAACGCTGCGCGCCGGGTCTCTCGGCCATCGGCGATCAAGCGATTGATGGTTGGCACGGTGAATTTCGGAAACTTCGACGAGCCGTCCGAACACACCCGTTCAAGCTGATCGGCAATCGCCTGATTGGAGAAACGAGCGACCAGCGTGTCTTTGTACTCGGTCAGGTTGATTCCCGGCACTGCAGGCAGTTGCGGAGTCACGTCCAGATCCATGTAGGCGCGCACGTAGCGCACGAACAGCGGATCGTTCATGGTCTCATGGACGAAGCGGTAACCCTTCAGGAATCCCAGGTACGTCAGCGCCAGATGACTGCCGTTGAGCAGCTTGATCTTCATTTCTTCGTAGGGCGTGACGTCGTCGGTGAACTGCACGCCAACCTTTTCCCAGGCCGGGCGACCGTTGACGAACTTGTCTTCCAGCACCCATTGCACAAAGGGTTCGCAAACCACTGGCCAGGCATCGTCCAGCCCATGCTGGTCGGCCAGCTGCAGGCGGTGCCGGGAACTGGTCATCGGCGTGATGCGGTCGACCATGGCGTTGGGGAAACTGACGTTGTCATCGATCCAGTCGCGCAGTTCGCCGTCGTGCAAGGCGGCGAAGGTCAGCAGGGCCTTACGGGTGACAGCGCCGTTGTGCGGCAGGTTATCGCAGGACATCAGGGTGAAGGCCGGCGTGCCGGCGGCGCGACGCCTGGCCAGTGCGGCACAGAGGAAACCGAACACGGTTTTCGGCGCCTCCGGGTGCGCCAGGTCATGCTGGATCTGCGGCAAGTGCGCCATGAATTCGCCGGTGCTGTCGTCGATGCAGTAACCGCCTTCGGTGATGGTCAGCGAGACGATGCGGATCTCGGGACTGGTCAGTTTGTCGATCAACGCCTGGGCATCGTCCTCGGCCAGCAGCATGTCGCGAATTGCCCCGATCACCCGCACCTCGGTGTC
Organism: Pseudomonas sp. P4_C1; assembly: GCF_056402155.1. Classification (NCBI taxonomy): domain Bacteria; kingdom Pseudomonadati; phylum Pseudomonadota; class Gammaproteobacteria; order Pseudomonadales; family Pseudomonadaceae; genus Pseudomonas; species Pseudomonas sp. P4_C1. Next base: position 5,191 of record NZ_JBFUHY010000038.1, on the reverse strand, counting down.
GTCGTTATCACCAAGCTCGAACAAGGTAAACAGGTAGTCCTGCTCCTTGAGATCGTCACGGGCGCGGCGGTCCTCGGCGCGCAGGCCGACACCACAGATTGCCCAGTCCAGCGCTTCTCCGGTGTTCATCAGTGCATCGGTGTAAAACGCCTGGTGGGCGCGATGGAATCCACCCACGCCGATGTGCGCGATGCCTTGGCGGGTATCGCCCAACGCGTAGGCGGGCAGTACCACTTCAGGCGCGAGGCGGTTGAGGTTCAGTTTGTTCAGTTTCATCGCAGGCTCTCTGAAATCAGGCAGCAACGCGCAGGGGGCGGGTCAGAGCCACGCCGTCGGCATCGAATAAATGGCAGTGTTGCGCATCCAGGTGCAGGCTCAGGGTTTCGCCATAACGGCTGGCCAGATCGCCGCGAACACGCATGGTCAGGGCTTCGCCGGACGAGGTCAGGACGTGGCAGAAGGTGTCGCTGCCCAGGCGTTCGCTGACATCGGCGGTGACCTGCAAGGTGCAGTCGCCGGGTTTGGCCAGTTCCAGATGCTCGGGGCGGATGCCCAGCGTCACCGCACTCCCGACGTTCAGTTGCCTGCCGCCCAAGGGCAGGTTGATGCGGGTTCCGGCGTCCAGTTGCACTTCGCAGCCCTGACTGTCGGTGCGGGTGACCTTGCCCTTGAGGAAGCCCATCTTCGGCGTGCCCAGGAAACCGGCGACGAACAGGTTGGCCGGCTGGTGATAGAGGTCCAGCGGCGAGCCGACTTGCTCGATCTTGCCGCCATTGAGTACGACCACTTTGTCGGCCATGGTCATCGCTTCGACCTGATCGTGAGTCACGTAGATCATCGTGGCTTGCAGTTCTTTGTGCAGGCGCAACAGCTCCAGGCGCATCTGCACCCGCAGGGCGGCGTCGAGATTGGAGAGCGGTTCGTCGAACAGGAAGATTTTCGGGTTGCGTACGATAGCCCGGCCAATCGCCACGCGCTGGCGCTGGCCACCGGACAGTTGCTTGGGCTTGCGCTCCAGCATCGGCCCCAGTTCGAGGATGCGCGCCGCTTCGCCGACCTTCTTCTCCACTTCGGCTTTTGCCACGCCGGCCAGGTCGAGGGCGAACGACATGTTCTTGCGCACGCTCATGTGCGGGTACAGGGCGTAGGTCTGGAACACCATCGCCAGGTCGCGCTTGGCCGGGCTCACTTCGGTGATGTCGCGGCCATCGAGTTCGATGGTGCCGCCGCTGACTTCTTCCAGCCCTGCGATCAGTCGCAGCAACGTGGATTTGCCGCAGCCCGACGGGCCGACGAAGACCACGAATTCCTTGTCGTTCACTTCCAGGTCAATGCCCTTGATGATGGAAAAGCCTTCGAAGCCTTTTTGCAGATTCTTGATTTTCAGGTTGGCCATGGTGATGGGCCTCCGCGTGTTTTTATTCAGATTGAACCGGGTGGGCTTTTCTGTAGGAGCGAGCCTGCTCGCGATGAACTTTCAGGCGACGCATTCTTCCAGTCAGCCAGCGTTATCGTTCACGCCCATCGCGAGCAGGCTCGCTCCTACAGGGATTCATTTCACGGCGCCGAACGACAGGCCGCGTACCAGTTGTTTCTGGCTGATCCAGCCGAAGATCAGGATCGGCGCGCAGGCCAGGGTCGAGACGGCCGACAACTTGGCCCAGAACAGCCCTTCGGGGCTTGAGTACGAGGCAATCAACGCGGTCAGCGGTGCGGCCTTCGACGAGGTCAGGTTCAGCGACCAGAAGGCCTCGTTCCAGCACAGGATCAGCGACAGCAACACCGTGGACGCCAGGCCGCCCTTGGCGATGGGCAGCAACACCCGGAGCATTTCCTGCGCCAGCGTTGCGCCATCCAGGCGCGCGGCTTCGAGGATGTCCTTGGGGATGTCCTTGAAGTAGGTGTAAACCATCCAGACCACGATCGGCAGGTTGATCAGCGTGTAGATCACGATCAGCGCAATGCGCGTATCGAGCAGACCGAAACTCTTGGCCAGCAGATAGATCGGCATCAGCACGCCCACCGGCGGCAGCATCTTGGTCGAGAGCATCCACAGCAGCGTGCCTCTGGTGCGCTGGGTTTCGTAGAACGCCATGGAGTAGGCCGCCGGCACCGCGATGAGCAGGCACAGGGCCGTGGCGCTGAAGGAGATCACCACCGAGTTCCAGGCGAAACTGAAGTAATCGCTGCGTTCGTTGATGTGCAGGTAATTCTCCAGCGTCGGCATGAAGATGAACTGCGGCGGCGTGGCGAAGGCATCGATTTCGGTTTTGAAACTGGTCAGCACCATCCAGAAGATCGGAAAGAAAATCAGGATCGCGATAGCCCAGGCCAACGTACCGAGCAGCAGGCTTTGCAGGCGACGGGATTGTTGAAGAGTCATGGCAGGCCTCAGGCTTTGTCGGTCAGGTTTTTGCCGATCATTCGCACCAGAATGATCGCGGCGATGTTGGCGATGAGCACGGCGATCAAACCGCCCGCCGAGGCCATGCCGACGTCGAACTGCACCAGCGCCTGGTTGTAGATCAGGTAGGCGAGGTTGGTCGAGGCATAGCCGGGGCCGCCGTTGGTGGTGGTGAAGATTTCGGCGAACACCGAGAGCAGGAAGATGGTTTCGATCATCACCACCACCGCAATCGGCCGCGCCAGGTGTGGCAATGTCAGGTGCCAGAAAATCGCGATCGGCCCGGCACCGTCCAGGCGCGCGGCTTCTTTCTGTTCCTGGTCGAGGGACTGCATGGCGGTCATCAGGATCAGGATCGCGAACGGCAGCCATTGCCACGAGACAATGATGATGATCGACAGCAGCGGGTAGTGCGCCAGCCAGTCCACCGGTTGTGCACCAAACAGCTTCCAGACGTAGGCGAGAATCCCCGACACCGGGTGGAAAATCAGGTTCTTCCAGATCAGCGCGCCCACCGTGGGCATGATGAAAAACGGCGAGATCAGCATCACCCGCACGATGCCGCGACCGAAAAACTCACTGGCCTCAAGCAAAGCACTGATCAGCACACCGAACACCACACTGATCAGCAGCACGCTGCCCACCAGCAACAGCGTGTTGCTGGCGCCGGGCAGGAAGCCCGAATCGGTGAGGAAATAAGTGAAGTTTTCCAGCCCGACGAACGCGTTCTCGCCGGGATTGAGCAAGTTGTAGCGGATGGTCGAGAAGTAGAGGGTCATGCCCAGGGGTACGATCATCCACAGCAGCAGCAACGCCACCGAAGGGCTGACCAGAAACCAGCCGGGATTGGTCACGCGGCTTTTGCGCTGGGGTTGGACAATGTCCATGTGAGCTTTGGCAGTTGAAATATTCATGGCGTTAAACCGATTCATTCAGACCTATGAAGATCCAATGTGGGAGCGAGCTTGCTCGCGATAGCAATCTGTCAGCCGACATCACTGTTGAATGTCATGGCCTCATCGCGAGCAAGCTCGCTCCCACAAGGAACAGGGGCAGGCTACTGCCGGTTACTTGGGATAACCCGCGCGCTTCATTTCGCGTTCGGTGGTTTGTTGGGCCGCCGCCAATGCCTGGTCGACCGTGGTCTGGCCGATCAGCGCCGCAGAGAAGGACTTGCCGACCTGGGTACCAATGCCCTGGAACTCGGGAATGGTCACCAACTGAATCCCGATGTAAGGCACCGGCCTGGCGCCCGGCTTGCTCGGGTCCGCGGCCTTGAGCGACTCCAGCGTGACCTTGGCGAACGGCGCCGCGTTCATGTATGCCTCGCTGTAGGTCGAAGCCCGGGTGCCCGGCGGTACGTTGGCGATGCCGTCCTTTTCCGCGACCAGTGCGCTGTACTCCTTGGAGGTGGCCCAGGCGCTGAAGGTTTTCGCCGCGTCCTTGGCTTTAGAGCTGGTGGGAATGGCCAGCGCCCAGGAGTACAGCCAGGCCGAGCCCTTGTCAGTGACTTGATGCGGCGCATAGGTGAAACCGACGTGATCGGTGACCTTGCTCTGGGCCTTGTCGGTGACGAACGAGCCGGCGACGCTGGCATCGACCCAGATCGCGCATTTGCCGCTGTTGAACAACGCCAGGTTTTCATTGAAACCATTGCTCGAGGCGCCCGGCGGGCCGGATTTCTTCATGGTGTCGACGTAGAAGTTCAGCGCGTTTTTCCACTCGGGGCTGTTGAATTCCGGCTGCCACTGTTCATCGAACCAGCGAGCGCCATAGGCGTTGGCGACAGTGCTGATCAGCGCCATGTTCTCGCCCCAGCCGGCCTTGCCGCGCAGGCAAATGCCGTATTGTTCCTGCTCGGGTTTGTTCAGTTTGGCGGCGAATTCACCGATCTGCTCCCAGGTCGGGTGCTCGGGCATGCCAAGGCCGGCGCCCTTGAACAGGTCGGTGCGGTAGTAGGTGATCGAGCTTTCGGCGTAGAACGGCAGGGCATACAGCGAGCCTTTGACCGACAGGCCTTCGCGCACCGAGGGGAACACATCGTCGAGGGCGTAGCTGGCCGGCAAATCCTTCATCGGCTCCAGCCAGCCCTTGGCGCCCCAGAGTGCGGCTTCGTACATGCCGATGGTCAGCACGTCGAACTGCCCGCCCTGGGTGGCGATGTCGGTGGTCAGGCGCTGGCGCAGGACGTTTTCTTCGAGCACCACCCAATTGAGCTTGATGTCCGGATGGTCGGCCTCGAAGGTTTTCGAGAGCTTTTGCATGCGGATCATGTCGCTGTTGTTGACGGTGGCGATGGTGAGGGTCTGGGCGCCAAGGCTGACGCTGCTGAGGGTCATGCAGGTGAGGGCAAGCAGAGCTTTTACCGAGGGTTGCATCGTGCACTCCTTTTCTGCACCCGGTGGGTTACAGAAGGACAGTTATTGTTTTTGTGTCTTCCTGCGCAGGGAAGAATGTGCACTGATTACATCCTTCAATCGAGGGCGAGACAAATCATCCATCGCACTTTGATCGATACTATTTTGCACTGGAGTTTAGGGCGGTAGACACAGGGAAGGGCTTTTCAGCGGTGGGGCAGTATTGAAAGCGTACAGGTTTCAGGGCCTGGCAGAGTACCTGTGGGAGCGGGCTTGCCCTAATGCCGATCAGTTAACGCTTCGAACACCGCAACTCCTGTGGGAGCGAGCTTGCTCCGGGCGGCGTTCCGACGATGACGATCGCATAGCCAACACCTGCATTGCCTGACAGTCCGCTATCGCGAGCAAGCTCGCTCCCACAGGTTTTGCG